>CALCUV010000268.1 GCA_937906765.1 uncultured Prevotella sp. | reverse complement strand
GGGGGTTAAGTTGTAGGTTGTTCTTGGTGTAATTGCTCACTGATGCGGTGGAGCAAGTTGATGACCTTTTTCTCTATCACTTTCGATTCTACGGGCTTGTCTGAAAGCCACATGAAGGCAAGATGCAGTCCCTGCTTATCGCCGAGCGTTTCGAGCAATGTCGGTTTGTTGAGGCGGTATGCCTCGCGCAACTGGCGCTTCGCCCGATTGCGATCAACGGCATGGCGAAGTTTGCGCTTCGGAACGCTAAGCAGTACCTTCACCTTCGGACCCTCTTTATGCTTCACCTCACGATAAACAACGCGCAAGGGATATGCCGTCAGGGCTTTCGCACCAGCGGAGAAAAGGGCGTCTATGTCATTGCGCAAGCAGAGATGCTCGGCTTTTGGAAAACGATGGGTGAACATAAGTGAATGTGATAAAATGAAATTGTGGAAATATGGAACCGTTCAGCGCCGAGCGGACGGCCTGTGGTTGCCATATTTCCACAATGTGTGAGAAGTTTATATGAAGTGCTTATGCTGTTCGAACGCACTGTTCGAAACGTTAATTAAGCATTTTCTTTCGAAAGATAGAGGTCAAGAGAACCCGTGATTGAAGGCGCTTGAGGAGTGGGCGCTTCAAGATGCGTGGGGAGTCCTGCTTCTGACATCGCTGCGGAAGTTGCTTTGCCGTAAGAGACGAGGCGAATGTCGCGATCTTTAATGTCGGGAACATTCTTTATCAACGACTGAACACCTGCAGGGGTGAAAAGAACTACCATGTCAAAATCGAAGGGTTGATCCTTGGGATAGTCATTGGCTACCGTGCGATACATGACACATTCTGTGTACTTCAAGTTATGCTGGTCCATCAAGTTCGCCACCTCGTCGTTATGAACGTCTGAGAGCGGAACAAGATAGGTCTCCGTCTTGTGCTTCACCATCAAGGGAAGGAGATCTGCAAACTTACCCGTTGCGGGGAAGAATACCTTGCGCTTGCGGTATTGAACGTACTTCTGAATGTAAAGCGAAATGGTTTCTGACACGGCAAAGTATTTCATGTCTTCGGGAATCGCAACGCGCATTTCCTTGCAGAGCATAAAGAAATGGTCGATTGCATGGCGCGAAGTGAAAACAATGGCGGTGTGATCCAATACGTTTACCTTCTGAGCGCGAAATTCTCTGGGCGTAACGCCTTCAACGCGAACGAAAGGATGAAACACCAATTCGACATCGTGCTTCTTCGCTATGTCAAAGTAAGGAGACTTCTCTGATGTGGGGCACGGTTGAGAAACTAAAATCTTCTTAATCATTACTTTACAGTGTCAAGTAGTAGTTTGATTTGTGTTAGTAATCTCCAACCAACTAGTGTGGTTGCTAAATTCAGTGTGCAAAAGTACAAAAAAATATGGAAATAACCGAGCGAGCCACGGAAAAATGTGACTTTCAGCTTTATAAAGCGCAGTATCTCGGTTCCGCAAAGAATGCAGAGTAGCCACCATTTTTGTCCCCCAAGGGGAAGGTCGAGAAAAACGGTTGACGCCACCAAGGTGAATAGGATTATGGCTTCATAGAGAAGGGTGACTAAATAGGAAATGGTCCATTCTTCGCGTTGCTCTTTGCTGAAAAAGATGGTGTTGATGATGGCGTAAAGTGCGAGTTTGAGTACGATGATTGTCCCAACCCCACCAACTCCGAAGGCAAGGATGAGGTTGGGGGAGTGTTCTTGGAGCAATTCGGGGGTGGTCTGTTGAACGTAACCCGTAACTAATATCCCCAAAAGCAGACTGACACTTACCACAATGGGGATGCATCCGTTGAGTTGCACATCGTGTTGCTTCGTAAAGTTTTTGCGATTGCTCTCTTGGCGGAAGAATCCCGTCCACCAACCTTCCAAGAAAGTCCACGAGCGAGACACCGCCCACACGATGAGCAAGAAACTCAACAGGAAGGCGGAAATAATCCAATCGTCGTAGCGGAGAAGGTAGGGCATGGGGGAGAGAGTTTAACGATGAACGTTTAACGATTAAGGTTTAACGATTAAGGTTTAACGTTTAAAGGTGAAGGGTTAATGGTTAACGTTTAACGATGAAGGGTAAAAGGGGTGGGAACAAAAGTCCCGAATGGTAGTTGTGCTCTGTACTCTGTCAGTTGTACTCTGTTCTCTGTCAGTTGTACTCTGTTCTCTGTACTCTGTACTCTGTCCTCTCCCATTACATTGCCGCATACTTGCGAATTTCCTTGCTCCAAAGGGGAGTGGTTTCGCAAAGCATAATGGCTTCTTCGGGAGTTGTTGCTACACACCAAATGTGGGAGTGTTCGGGGCGCATGAAGCGTTCTTCTGTGGCGCGCTCTAATTGTTGGAGCAGGGCGTCGTAATAACCGTTGATGTTTAGGATAACGATAGGTTTGAGGTAGAGACCGAGTTGCTTCCAAGTGATTACCTCGAGCAGTTCTTCAAGAGTGCCCACCCCGCCAGGTAGTGCAATGCACGCATCAGAGCGTTGCGCCATAGTTTCCTTACGACTGTGCATGTCGGGAGTAACAATGAGTTCCGTCATTTCATTATGCTGCCATCCCTGCTCAATCATAAATTGGGGAATGACTCCAATAGCTTTGCCACCATGAGTAAGCACGCCCTCAGTCGTTGCGCCCATAAGCCCCGTTCGGCCTGCACCATTAATTAAAGTATGACCGCGTTCGGCCATTATCTTTCCTAAAGTACCGGCAGCCTCTATATAAGCTGCCGGTACTTGACCGCTTGAAGCGGCATATACGGTAATTGTCATTGCATTAAAGTTTGAACGCTTCCTTAATGGCGTCAACGTAGTCCAACTTTTCCCAAGTAAAGAGTTCTACTTCAATTTCCTTGGGTTCGCTAAACTTACCGCCGAAGGTCTTGGTAACCTTACGAGGCTCGCGACCTACATGTCCGTAAGAAGCTGTTTCTTCGTAGATGGGTTGGCGGAGTTTCAAGCGTTCCTCAATAGCCTTGGGACGAAGGTCAAAGAGTTCCTGCACCTTCTTTGCGATTTCTCCGTCGGTCATGTTCACGTGACCCTTGCCGTAAGTATTGACATAAACCGAAATAGGTTCAGCAACACCAATAGCATAACTCAACTGCACGAGCATTTCATCTGCAACGCCTGCTGCAACCATATTCTTGGCGATATGACGTGCGGCATAAGCTGCCGAACGGTCCACCTTTGAGGGGTCTTTTCCCGAGAAAGCGCCACCACCATGAGCTCCCTTACCGCCGTAAGTATCTACGATAATCTTACGCCCCGTAAGACCCGTGTCGCCGTGAGGACCACCAATAACGAACTTACCAGTGGGGTTTACGTGATACTTGATTTTTGAGTTTTCAAAGAGCGCACGTACTTCGGGAGTGTTTACGCGTTCCTTAATCAAGCGGGGCATGAGGATGGTAATCACATCGTCCTTAATTTTGCGGAGCATCATTTCGTCAGCCTTCTCTTGACTGCCCGCTTCTTCGGCAGTGATGAAGTCGTCGTGCTGTGTTGAAACGACGATAGTGTCGATACGCATAGCGCGGTCGTTGTCATCGTATTCAATGGTCACCTGACTCTTTGAGTCGGGGCGCAAATAAGTCATCACCTTTCCTTCGCGACGAATTTCTGCAAGCACAATCAAGATTTCGTGTGCCAAAGCCAAGGGGAGGGGCATGTAAGTGTCGGTCTCCTTATTGGCATAACCAAACATCATACCCTGGTCGCCAGCACCTTGATTCATGGGGTCTTCACGTTCTACGCCACGGTTGATGTCGGCACTCTGTTCGTGAATAGCGGAAAGGATACCGCAACTTTCGGCGTCGAATTTGTATTCCGCCTTTGTGTAACCAATACGCTTGATGGTGCGGCGCACGATGGTTTGAAGGTCTGCATAACCTTCAGATTTTACTTCGCCAGCAACGACTACCTGACCAGTAGTCACAAGTGTTTCACACGCCACCTTTGACGTAGGGTCGTAAGCCAACAATTCATCAAGAACGGCATCACTAATTTGGTCTGCTACTTTATCGGGATGACCTTCCGATACAGATTCTGAGGTAAAGAGGTATGACATATATATAATGTGTTTTTTAGGTTTTGAGGTTAAGAGGTTCTGAGGTTAAGAGGTTTTTAGGTAAAGAGGTTCAGAAGTTAACGAGACCATCTAATATATATAGGAATTTTAGAATAGGCCTTGTAAAGACTCTCATACCCCACATATAATCAGAGTACGCAACTGCTATGTTATAGCCTTTAGATTATATAGGAATTTCTATCTAATTATGGGCATAAAAAAATCTGCCCATCGCGCCGTATTACGCGAAAGCAGAATGTTGAGCACATCACAAGTCCTTCTTGTGAGCATAGGCTCCCGTTACCGAGGCGTTGTTCTAAACTGTCCCTCTATTTTAGCATTTTTTATAGTGGTTGCAAGCAGCCAAATCTCTCCACATCCTGTTTTCAAGTGCAAAATTACAAATTTGCTCGCACACGAGCAAATTTAAAAGGAGAAATCAGAAAGGAGAAAGGAGAAAGGAGAAAGACCATGCGGAGAGTTACTGCGCCAGTCTATTTCTCCTTTCTCCTTTTTAATTTCCCTTACACCCAACTTCTGCGTCTGAACAACCAATAGAAGGTGGCGGTGACTACGATGGAAGAGACAATAACAAGCGGGAATCCCCACCATGATGCTTCCATACCGTTTATTAAGTTCATCCCGAAGATGCTGGCAATAAGTGTGGGGAACATCAATATGATGGAAACGGAAGTCATTTGCTTCATGACGCTCGCCATATTATTATTAATAATGGAGGCGTAGGTTTCCATGGTGGAGTCAAGAATGTGGGCGTAGATATTTGTAGTTTCGCGCGCCTGGTGCATCTCGATGGTTACGTCTTCAATAAGGTCGGCGTCGAGTTCATCGACGGGAAGTTTAAACTTCAACTTCGAGAGCAAGGTTTCGTTTCCACGGATAGAGGTGATGAAGTACGTCAAACTGTCCTGCAAGCGCGAAAGACTGATCAAGTCCTCATTATCAATGGCACGGTCCAAGTTCTGCTTGGCTTCTTCAATAAGCACATTGATTTGCTTTAGGCGCTTCAAGTACCACACGGCACTGGAAAGGAACAAGCGGAAAACGAGGTCAACGGAGTCGGTGAAACCCATGTTGCGCTTTTGCTGATAACTCACGAAGTCAATCATCATATTTGTTTCGTGATTACAAACGGTTACGCACACACCTTTCTTCAAAATGATACCCAAGGGAATCGTAGTGTGGGGCGTACGTGAGCGCACCTCCTTCACATAAGGAATGCGAAGGATAATGAGTTGCCAACCCTCGTCGTATTCAAAACGCGAGCGTTCGTCCTTATCTCGAATGTCATCAAGGAAATAGGAAGGTACATTCAATTCGTTGACGAGGAATTCCTCATCTTCCAAAGTGGGGCACGTTACTTGCACCCAGCAATCAGGCTGCCAGTCTTCCAACGTGCGCAGCGCTTTATTATAATTCCAGTAAGTTCGCATGTGTTAGGTATTGCAGACTTTTTTAGACATAAGAACAAAAGAACAGAACAGACCTATATATAACTTATGTACTTATGTTCTTCTGTCAAATTGCTTTTTAGACATAAGAACAAAAGAACAGAATAGACCTATATATATAACTTATGTACTTATGTTCTTCTGTCAAAACAATTTTAGGCATAAGAACATACTCTGTTCTTCTGTCAAGAGAAAAATCCTCTGTCGAAGTGTCTTCTAAGAAAGTAAAGAAATCGTAACGACGGGGGAAAGCCTTTCGCAATACCATCCCGCCTATCAATCGCAATAATTTTCCGCGTAATAGTCGTCCATGTGGGTTTATACTTTGGTTATCGTGGCAAAGATAATATAGATTTTTTAGAAGAGCAAATTTTTGAGAGAAAAGAGAAACTTCAGTGAAAGGCATTGTAAAAAAAAGAGTACTTTGCATTTCATCGCTATTTCTTGTTTGAAGTTTCTGAAGTAGTTTTACTTAACAAAATTTGTTTACAGGATAACATGTTATAGTATTAGTTGAAATCCATCAGTATCAAGTAATCGCCTTGTGCGTGGATGGTGATGGTGTCAGCAGAGGCTTCGTTGAGTGTGCCTTGCCACCACTCTTGGAAGTCGTAGATGGGGTAAAGGAGGCCTTCGGAGGAGAAGTTGCGGGCGTTGATGTTGATAATGGAGATTTGTTGGCCTACGAAGGTGGGGAACTGCGTGGTTCCCGAGCAGGGGAGGATTTCGCAATGGTCGGTGAGCATGCGTACGCTGAGGCCCTGGCGGTGGTATTGCATGAGCAGACTGATATTGCCCAGTGTGTGACACTCGCGCAGTCCTGTGGCGCCGAGGATGCATATCTCGCGGGCGCCTTTGTTTTTCACGTAGGCCACGGCCTTTGTCAAGTCGTTGGTTTCCTGCTCGGCAACTTGGTGGATGAGGTGGGCACATTTCTCACGCACCTCTTCGGACAAGGAATCGCCGTCGCCGATAATGGCAGTGGGGATGCCGCCTTCGGCAACGAATCGGTTTGCTGCGCCGTCGCAACAAATGACGGGGAGTCCGCTGTGCAACTGAGCAAGCGGAAGGGGGTGGGAGGGGTAATTGCCGTCGGCAAGGATGATTACTTTTTGCATGGCGGTGGGAGGGGATGGAGAGGTGATTAGTAATGGGGACGCCTACTTCTTAGCGGCCAGCTGTCGCCACTTTCTGTAGCCGACAAGGGCGAGGATGCTGTAGAGAAGGTAGAGCAGGGCCGTGGCATAGAGTGACGTTTCGGTGGTGAGCGAGAGGTAGATGTAGAAGACTACACAGGTGATGTCAACAATCAACCATAGTAACCATTGCTCGGCAAACTTTTTGGAGAGCATCCACATGGCAACGACGCTTTGCGCAGCGATAAAGGCATCCATGATTGCTACGAAAGGACTGGCGTTATAGGGGCGGAGCAGGAAGTAGATGGGGATTGTTAGCAACGCTCCGAGACCTACGTATCGCCCGAAAACAGTGGCGGGGATGCAACGGATTGCGGGTGTGCTCTTGGTCGTACTTAAAGTGTCGGCAGTCTGTTGTTGAGAGTTTCGTTGCTGTCTTCGCCACACCCACCATCCATATACGGCGGCCATGATGTAATAAAGTTGGATGGCACTCTGAGCGTAGATGCCCTCTTTGAAATACACAATTATATATATAGCAGGCATGATTGCGCCAGCCACCCATAGGTGGATGCTTGCGCGGAACTCGAGGTAGAGGTAAACTAACCCGAGAATAGCACCAAGAATCTCAAGGTGGGTGTAAACTAACCCCAGAAGGTTTCCAATAAATTCAAGCATGAGAAAGGTGTTTATGTAGTTTTAGCGGATGTGTCAAGATGGACTTCTTGACACATCCGCCTGAATCTTAGCCTTTGCGCATCTTGTCGATGAGTTCTTTGGCTTCGGTAATCTGTTGGAGTTTGCGCGTAGCTGCTTGCTTGACGTCTTCTCCGAGATGTGCCACTTTGTCGGGGTGATTTTCAACCACGAGTTTGCGGTATGCGCGGCGCACTTCGTCGTCCGTGGCGTCGGGGGTGAGACCCAGCACGCGGTAGGCGTCTTCAAGCGTTGTGCCACCGAGTGAGAGCAACTGCTCGGTGAGTTCGGGGTTGAGTCCTAAGTGGGTAATGAGTTCGCGAAGGGCATAGACTTCCATCTGTGCGACGGAACCGTCGGCCTTAGCAATCTCAGCGAGGAACGTGACTAACTGTGTGCG
>CALCUV010000267.1 GCA_937906765.1 uncultured Prevotella sp. | reverse complement strand
CGGAGGTATTTGTTATTATTGCTGTCCGGTAAAGTTTTTAAGAAGTAACGGTCTGAAAGGCCAATAAGCACCCAGCCCAGGGCAACGCCCTGGGCTAATGGCTTTATCCCCTTTCAGGGGAATCATGCAAACTGTGGGGCTTATACCATTCAAACAACTTTATATTCATAGAATTAGAAACGTTTACCGGACTGCAATTATAATATAAAACCACTTGTATATCGTATTGCACAAAAAAAATGCGCACTTTGGTGCGCATTTTCTCATTATATATATATTGTGTAGCTTAAATCAAAGCGAGGGTGTCGCTGGCAATCATGAGTTCTTCGTCGGTGGGAACTACAACTACCTTTACGCGGCTATCTTCTGCAGAGATAATTTCTTCTTCACCGAAGTTTTTGAGGTTCTTTTCTTCGTCGAGTTTCACGCCGAGGAATTCGAGACCGCTTACAGAATTGTAACGCACATCCCACTGGTGTTCACCCACACCTGCAGTAAATACGATTACATCTACACCACCCATGATGGCAGCATAAGAACCGATGTACTTCTTGATGCGGTGGCAGTACATTTCGAGCGCCAACTTCGCGCGTTCGTTGCCATTGTCAGCAGCTTCCTTAACTTCACGCATATCGCTTGAAACACCAGAGATACCGAGCACACCACTTTCCTTGTTCAAGAGGTCGCTCATGCGGTCAGCGTCATAGCCTTCTGCCTTCATGATAGCGAGCACTGCTGAAGCGTCGATGTCACCTGAGCGTGTTCCCATCATCATACCTTCGAGGGGAGTGAGACCCATTGAAGTTTCGAAGCACTTACCGTCCTTCACCGCAGAGATTGACGCACCGTTACCGATGTGACAAGTGATAATCTTGAGGTCTTCCACGTTCTGACCGAGGAATTCTGCTACACGCGCTGAAACGAAGCGGTGACTTGTACCGTGTGCACCCCAACGGCGGATATTGTTGTTCTCGTAATACTTGTAGGGAACAGCATACATGTAGCACTTTTCGGGCATTGTCTGGTGGAACGCTGTGTCGAACACGAACACCTGGGGAAGGTTGGGGAGCATGTTCTTCACTGCCTGATAACCCTTGAGGTGAGCGGGACTGTGAAGGGGAGCAAGGTCCATATACTGCTTCCATTCTTCGAGCATAGCGTCAGTCACTACCTGACTCTGTGTGAAGCGACCGCCAGCCACGATGCGGTGACCTGCGGCAGAAATTTCGTCCAAGCTCTTAATGGCACCATACTCAGCGTTGAGAAGGGTGTCAAACATCAACTTGATACCTTCCGTATGAGTGGGGCATTCGTGGTTGATAATCTTTGTTTCACCATTGATCTTTGTCTTCAAGAAAGAACCTTCAAGACCAATTTTTTCAATACCACCGGCAGCAAGAACAGACTGGTCGTCCATTTCGTACAACTTGTACTTGATAGAAGAGCTACCGCAATTGATTACGAGAATTTTCATATTGCAAAAGTTGTTTGGTTATTTTACAAGTGCAAAATTACAAAAAATAAGTTACTTTAGTTTTGTGATATTGTTTTTTTTAAACACCTCTAACCATCATCGTGAGATTAATGAAACAAGAAACCCCTTCCTCGTGCGAGAAAGGGGTTAAATTTTATCAGTTGTAAACAAAGTTCACATAAACAGTTTGCGTTTCTGCACCAACAGTCACGGTGAGTTTAGTCTTTGCCGTACCCTTCATACCGTGTGTGAAGGTAACGTCCCAACCTGTTTCTGCCTCGCCATAAGCAATAACTTCGCCGGTCTTCTGTCCGCGACCATCCTTTACGGGGAAGCAATCGCCGAAGGAACAGAGTGAGTAAGCCGTTCCTTCCACATCTTCGAGCACTTCCACATCTACAGTTGCAGAAAGCACATCGCCCGTAAGGTTGTGGATGTTGAGCGCATTCTCAGTGTCATTGGTCTTTGCCTCAACAATGTAATAATCGGGCATAAACTCAGTAAGGTCGGTGATGATTGCCGCAATATCAAGCGTTGCACCATCTTCAAGAACCGCGCCGTTATAAACGAGTTGGAAGGGAACTTCAGGCGCAACGGGTGCGGGGTTTACAAAGTTCACAAGCACCGCCTTGCTCACTTCGCCTGCCGTTACGGTCAACTTTGCCTTTACTGTGCCGTAAGCACCCTCAGCAAAGGTTGCTGAAAGTCCTGCAAAACTCTTTTCACCCGCAGCAACTTTACCTTCAACCGTTGCCTTTGCGGTTTCTACCACAGCAGTTTCGCCAAAGGCATTGAGCGTAAAGGCAGTTCCGGGAACATCTTCAAGAATTTCGAGCGTCGCTGTCGCAACAAGGGGCTGCTGACCGAGATTCTTCACAGCCAATGCTTCAGCAAGCGTTGCTGCAGTGCCGTTCTGTGCTTCAAGCGTAAGAGTTGCTCCATCCTCAAGCACGTTGCCATCATATTCAAATGCGAATTCGGGTTTCACAACAGGCAACGGATTTTCTGTATCGTCGAAAGTCTTTTCTTCAACCTGCACTACCCCACCCTCATTATATACAAAGGCAACAACAGCCAAGTTTTCAGCATTCCAAGTTTCGGGCACCTCATAAGTATAGGTCACTTGCTGCGCCACACCAGCCTCAAAGGTAATTGGTTCACCCCAAGTGCCATTCACAGCATCGCGAAGCACGTGGTTGTGCACGTAATTTGTGTTGATAGAACCGTCAGGCATTTTCTGGAAACTCTTAATGTTGCTTTCCGTAATCCAAACCTGAAGTTTTGCAGTCAAGTCTGCTCCTGCGAGCGCCTGTACTTGCACCGTTATGGAGCGAGTGTCTTCGTTGTAAGTGGAGTTTTCCAACGAGAGCGAGAGGGGTGTCACCTGCGCTTTGAGGCGTGCATCCGCCGTAGCCATCCATGAGGTGTAGTTTTCAAGTCCTTGACGGTCCACCATACCGATGGGCAATGTTTCTACGCCCCAATGGTTGAAGTATTCCGTACCCAAATCGTTGGCCAATGGACCTGAGAGACCGGGCATTTCACCATGTACCGCTACAGCGATAATCTTTTCAGCGCCATAGGCGGTCTGGATTTTATGAATTTCTTCTGCCGCGTTGGGACAGTTGATACAGTTCATCCCTGTGAAGTCCTCAATGAGCACATTCTTCGTTGGCGATGCCTCGGGAGTTACGGGAATAAAACGTTCGCTTTCCTTGATGTCGTCACATGCCGCAAAGGAGAGACCAAGTGCAGCAAGTGCTACTATATTTTTAAGTTTCATAGCGTCAGTTGGGGATTAGAAGTTGAAGTTATACGAAACGGTGAAACCCTTTGATGCAGGCACGTAGCGGCAAACGCCACCTGAGCAGTTGAAACCTGCACGTGTCTTACCGTAAGCCACCTGAAGGCGATGTGCCTTGTACGTGTAGCAACCTCCGATGTTATAGAAGTGTTGCGCACTGGTTGCCGTACCGTCGGCATTAGGTACGTTCGCATTGTACATATCCGAAACGGTAAACATAAATCCGGGAAGCACCGAAAGTTCTAAGAGTCCGTACGCCCAGTCGCCCTGGTCTCCCGAAGTGGTGAGGTACTGCGCTTCACCGCGGAGTGCCACCTTCTTCGAGATGTTCCACTTACCTTCAGCAATGAAGATATTTGAAGTGAACGTATTGCCATGACCTTCGATAACAAACTGATTGTAGCGCTGGTTCATGTACATGAGGTTGAGCTTAAAGTCCTTCGTGAGTTTCTTTTCCACCGAAAGATTGATGTCTTGATAGTAGGTTTCGTTACCCATCTCGAAGAAGTTGGTCTTGTAACCTTCCGTGCCCATCAAGTCAGCCGTGGGCGCAACGGGTTTACGGTCAATGCCACGAATGTGTGACGCATTGAGTTTCACCTTTGTGCCATACTTACCACCGAAAAGCGTGTTGCGCTTGAAGTTATAACCCACTTCACCCTGGAAAGCCCATTCGCCGAGCGCATTTTGCGTAGCGTAGGGATAGAGCGCCGCAAGGGCATAGGTGTGTTGCGTAGAGAAAGCAGGAAGATGGTTAATGAAACGAGCGGTTCCCGTTTGACCACGCTTGCTACGGAAACTCATGTCCTCCGTACGCTTTGCCTGCAACAAGGCACTGAACCCCTTCTTCGAGTAAGAACCTGAGAGCAAAAGGGTATTGCCATGGCGGTAAATATAACCGTTATCAAACGAGGGGTCTTGCGACTTCCAAGCATACTCTGCCAAGAAGTTGTAATTACCCGCCTGAAGGTTGGCACGCACGTCGAAAGCACTTACTTCATCTGGGAGATTGAGTTTGCTGGGCACGCCATTGTGCACCGTCAAAATATCTTCCTGATCTTCAAATTTCATAACGCCACTCACGCCCAACGTCAAGTAGATGTTCTTCTCCTGCATCTTCTTTGAGTATTGGTCAACGTTGATTTCAAGGTCGGCACCCGTCACCAAGGGATTGTTGTCATTGAAACCACGACTGTGCCAGTATTCACGCTGCTGACCTCCGAGGAGTTTCAAACTCACGCCCTTAGAGGGACGTAACGCCAAGCGCGCACCGCGAAGGGAATTGTCGATGCCCAAAGCGCGTTCTTCGTAGGTGCGGAAGATAAGGCCCGAACCAAATTGGTCGTAGAAGTCACCGAGGGTGAGTTCTGCGCCTTTATAATGGCCCTTGATATACATGTTGGGCACACCCCAACCTGCAAATCCCCTTTCAAAACCAGGGAGCGGATTTTCCATATACTCCAAACGTGCACCCGCGCTCACGTACTTCGATTGCAAGTGAAGTTCTGCGTAGGTATTGGTCAAGAAATCCTTATTCGTTCCGTAGTTTGTTCCGATTTCAGGATCATCTTCGGGGAAAACGAGCATGTCGCTCTGAATGCTACCCGAAAGCGTAATGCCATTATCTTCTTGTGCCTGAGCAGAAAGGGCTACAAGGGCACAAAGGGCAATGAATGTCTTTTTCATATTGATGATTTATGAGGAAATTCCTATAGTATCCGTTGATTGTTTTTCCGTCAACTGATTACACAGATGAAACAGTTCTCCTGCGGGCATTTCCGCTTAACTGGTAGGGACGCACGGTCCGTGCGTCCTCAACTCATTGGAATATCCCAGTTGAACGTTCGTGTAATTAAGGACGCACGGACCGTACGTCCCTACCCGCCAATCATTAGTCCCTACTGTTTCTGCAAAAAATCAGTAGCATCCGTAGCATCTGTTGATTAAAAGGACTGCTGTCCCTTCTGTTCTTATATCAACAAACAGTACGACCCATTGATTATTTTTCTGTCAACAGACTTCACTGATGAAACAGTTCCCACGCAGAGCGTCAATAAAAAATCTGTAAAATCTGTTGAATCTGTTGATAAAAAAAAACGTCAGTCGCTACTGTTCTTAGGTCAAAGACTGTATAACCAGCGAATCCTTTATATATCTGAACGGCGCTCTCCCCCTGTTCATTTTTTGGGGAGGGGAGAGCGCCATTCGGACTTTGCCAAGGTTGAGGTGTTAACCTCTTTACTTTTGTTCTAATATTTTGCGTACTTCTTCAATAAGATGTTCTTCGCCACCCTCGGTGTAACCGCTGTGCGTCTGAACAATCTTACCGTTACCGTCACAAACGATGGCATGAGGGATAAGGTTTACGCCCAAAGCGCGCTTAAAGTCGCTATTGGGGTCGAGTAAAACTTCAAACTCCCAACCATTGCCGTCAACGAAAGGTTTTACCTTGAGCGCATCTTGCGCCTGGTCAATCGAAACTGCGATAACCTTCACGCCCGTTTCTTCCTGCCAATCAGCATAAACTTCATTAATCGCAGTGAGTTCGCGATTACAGGGTTTACACCACTTTGCAAAGAAAGTAATGATGAAGGGTTTGCCATCGTTTGAAAGTTTCGCTGTGTCAACAACCTTACCGTTGATGTCCTTCAACTTTACGCTGGGGAGCTGTGCTACTGCCTGCGCAGCAAAACCGCAGAGCATGAGCATCAATACAAAAAGTGTCTTTTTCATATCTTATTACGTTATTAAATTTTATCTATCTTCCGGAAGAGACACACTCTACCACGTGCAAAATTACGTTTTATTTTTTAGATTTTCACGATTTTAACCACACAAATTAGGAGCCACCGCCCACGCACCCTTTTATGCGTAAAACAATCTCTCAAATTGGAGCTCCAAAGAGTATTATCCGCGCTCCAATTTGAGGAATTGTTTTTACCCAATAAGATTTTGCTACGATAGTTACAACAAACGCTTTTCGAGATGCATTATTTTAAAACACGAATTTCACGAATTTCACGAACTAAAGGTCGAACAAGTCAATCTACCCTACGGAGTGAATTTGCTCATCGCATTCGAATTTCACGAATAACCCATGCGGAGAATCCCGAACGGCAAATTCGTGTTATTCGAATGCGATGAGCAATAGAAAACATCCCGCACGGTTCGTGAAATTCGTGAAATTCGTGTTCTCTAAAATATTATCGGGATTGTATGGCTTTGCGTAACCTTCGGTTTATGTTCAAAGAAGAAAAACCCTTCAGGTTGCTTCGATATTAATGTTATTTTTGGCAATTATATAGGAGTTGACCCTAACTTACATTTCATACTCCCTCGAGGGGGTATGATGACGATTCTTATATGAGTTCAACTGCCTTATCATTACCTTATTTTTTATAAGTGAAGAAACTCGCACTATGCTTATGACTTCTCAAAGAACAGGTTAAGTATGCTTACTGGGCATCCATAATTTGTTATTATTGCTGTCTGGTAAATACAGATAACTCTTTGTATGAGGGATAGTTGTACTCATACAAGCCCCCTCATAGATATTCAACCGAAAAAACGAGAATTTCTATGTTTAAGAGAACACGAATTGCACGAATAACACGAATCTCCATGCGGGATGAATATTTCTTAATCAGAGGCGAATAACACGAATGCCATCCGGATGGTATTCGTGCAATTCGTATGCGATAAGCAAAGATAACACCCCGCAAGGATTCGTGTTATTCGTGCAATTCGTGTTCTCTAAAATAAAGAGACAAATTTTACCGGACAGCAATAGTTTAGATATATCACTAATTCAAAAAACAAAGTTACTCTTTGGGCGCCCAATAATACTAATTGGCGCTACAAAGAGTAACTTTGTTTTTGCTTTATGTAAGTTTTCTGTTGTCAACAGTTTAGAAGGGGTGAGAAACAGAGATAAACCGCGGAGCAGGTGTCACTCCTCCACCTTAAACCCTAAGGCTTCGACGGCTCTTACGACTTCCTCTTTTTCAGGATTCCCAGAAACGATGGTCTCTCCCGAAGCAAGGTCAATGTTGACGTCAGTTACGCCCGCAACGTTGCGAATGGCTTTTTCCGCATTGCCTTTGCAGTGGTTGCACTTCAGACCGCTGATGTGCAAAGTGAGCATTTCGGGTTGCGCCGTGTGACAAGTGCAGTCCGAGGTTTCAGAGTGGCAACCGCAAGTGCTCCCGCAACAACAACTCTTTCGTGAAGTGTAACGCTGGATGAGGGCGTTGATGAGCAATAATCCCAACGCAATGGTGCACACAAGGTTGAACGTGGAAACGCCACAAGCATTGCATGTGTGAATTTCCTGCAAGGGGGTGGTAAACCAACTTCTGGGCAACAAGTAGTCAATTCCGAGACCGAACATCACAGCCCCCGTGATGATTGAAAGCAAGTAGAGCATCAATGTGCGACGTCCCATAACCTTGTTAATTACGAGAAGCGAGGCTACGTTTACAGCAGGTCCTGCCATTAGCAATACGAGCGCTGTGCCGGGTGAAAGTCCCTTCAGCATGAGGGTGATGGCAATGGGAATTGAACCCGTAGCGCAGAGGTACATAGGTATAGCGCACAATAACACCAACCCCATGCTCAGCAAGGGAGAGTCGGCAAACAGCGCAAAGAATGAATTGGGCACGAAAACAGTGATGAGTCCCGCAATGAGCAACCCCATGACGAGCCATTTACCGATGTCTTGCATCATCTCTACGAAGGCGTAATGAAAGGCAGAGCGCATGCGTTGCATGAACGTTTGGGGCGCTTGGGGTATAGCGTTAGACTGTGGTGTCTCCGTATCATTTTCCTTTAACGTAGATTTTTCAAACGCATTGACTATTCCTCCGCCAATTAATGCCGTCATGAGCGCAACAAACGGGCGCAACAGAGCAAAGGGTAGCCCCATGAGCGAATAGGTGGCAATAATAGAGTCGATTCCCGTTTGAGGCGTTGCAATGAGAAATGACACCGTTGCC
>CALCUV010000266.1 GCA_937906765.1 uncultured Prevotella sp. | reverse complement strand
GGGATCGGCCCCGGTTCCATCTGCACTGCCCGTGTGGTTGCCGGAGTGGGAACTCCCCAGGTGACTGCCGTGTATGAAGCGGTCAAGGCCGAGATGATGGTGCCCTCAAAGTTGCTTGAGCATGTTGTGATGCGCATAGCCCGCCGTTTGCTGGATGAATTTTCTTTAGTGCGTCAGGTAGAAATCAGTCTCACAAAGGTCAATCCGCCGATGGGCGCTTCTTGCAAAGGTGCTTCTGTTAAACTCTGCTTGAGTAGATTAGACGAAAGATATATAAATAGGGAATGATTGCTTTCAAAAAGAAGTTAATTTATGGCTTTCGCTAATAAATATTTATTATCTTTGCGTCCACATTGACAAAACGACACTTACGATGAGTTATCTTATAAAACCCTCTTCATATACTCCTGTGCTCAATAAATACGAAACAGAGCAGGGGATTAAGGTTATCAAAGACTTTTTTCAAGATAACCTGGCTACGGGACTCTGCCTTCGTCGTGTGACAGGTCCGTTGTTCGTGCTTCGTGGTTTAGGTATCAATGACGACCTTAGCGGTAAGGAGCGCCCAGTTACCTTTCCCATTAAGGATTTGCAAGATGCACATGCCGAGGTGGTTCACTCCTTAGCAAAATGGAAGCGCTTGACGCTTGCCGACTATGAAGTGCAACCAGGGTATGGCATTTACACCGATATGAATGCCATTCGAGCAGATGAGGAATTGGGAAATCTTCACTCCCTCTATGTGGACCAATGGGACTGGGAGCGAGTGATTCTTCCCGAGCAACGAACGGTGAGTTTCTTGAAGCGCACGGTGAAATGCATTTATGCCGCCTTGAAGCGCACGGAGTTTTTGGTGTGTGAGCGTTTTCCGCAACTTACTCCCTCGTTGCCTGAAGATGTGCAATTCATTCATGCCGAAGAACTCTTACAACGTTATCCCGACAAGTCAGCAAAAGAGCGCGAAGATTTAATCACTCGTGAATACGGGGCCGTGTTTATCATAGGCATAGGTTGCGCACTTTCAAATGGCGAACCTCATGATATGCGTGCTCCTGACTATGATGACTATTCTACATTGGCAGAAGATAGCAACCTCCCAGGATTAAACGGAGACCTCTTAGTGTGGAACGATGTCTTAGGGCGTGCCGTAGAACTCTCTTCAATGGGAATCCGTGTCAATCAAGAAGCATTGTTGCGCCAACTTAAAGAAAGCGGAAAGGAAGAGCGCCTGGAACTTTATTTCCATCGCCGACTCATGGAGGGAAGTCTTCCCTTGTGTATTGGTGGCGGTATCGGTCAATCCCGACTTTGTATGCTCTATCTCCGTAAGGCACATATCGGTGAAATTCAAGCCAGCATTTGGCCCGACGAAATGCGTAAAGAATGTGAAGCGTTGAATATCCCCTTAATCTAAGAAAATGCGTAAAGCAAAATCCCTTGAAGCAACCATAAACTAGCCTCAAGGGATTTTTTTATAAATATATGACAGATTATTCCTGTCTATTGCTTAAAAAATGCTAACTTTGCCTGGCAGAGAAAACATAATTAACCTATAAATACTTTACTCCAATGAATGAAATTGTTTCTCAGTTTGCGATTCAGGGCAATGTAGTAGAAGTTGCTCCCCTCGGTAATGGTCTTATCAACACAACTTATCGTGTGAAGACAGAAGAAGGTCAGCCTGATTACGTGCTTCAGAATGTGAACAACGCTATCTTCCCCGATGTTGAAATGTTGATGGATAACATCGTGGCTGTTACTTCTCACATCCGTGCAAAGCTCGAAGCTGCTGGCACAGAAGATATCGACCGTAAGGTGCTCAACTTCATCCCCACAAAGGATGGTAAGTATTTCTACTTTGACGGTGCAAAGTATTGGCGTGTAATGGCATTCATCCCCGACACAAAGTCAATGACTGCCGTAACTCCCGAAACATCTTACATCGTAGGTGAAACATTCGGTAACTTCCAGGCAATGCTTGCTGACATCCCCGCTCAGCTTGGCGAAACAATCAAGGATTTCCACAACATGGAATTCCGCCTCAAGCAGCTCCGCGAAGCAGTTGCTGAAAATAAGGCAGGTCGTTTGGCTGAAGTTCAGTGGCTCGTTGACGAACTCGAAAAGCGTGCTGAAGAAATGTGTAAGGGCGAACAACTCCATCGTGAAGGAAAACTTCCCAAGCGCATTTGTCACTGCGACACAAAGGTGGACAACATCCTCTTTGACCAGGAAGGCAATGTGCTTTGCGTTATTGACCTTGATACGGTGATGCCTAACTTTATCTTCTCTGACTTCGGTGACTACCTCCGCTCTGCGGCTAACACAGGTAAGGAAGACGATAAGGACCTTGACAATGTAAACTTCAACATGGAAATCTTCAAGTCGTTTGCTAAGGGTTACCTCAAGTCTGCGGCTTCATTCATTACTCCTCTTGAAGTAGAAAACTTGCCTTATGCTGCAGCACTTTTCCCCTACATGCAAACTGTACGCTTCCTCGCTGACTACATCAACGGCGATACTTACTACAAGACACAGTATGCTGATCACAACCTTGTTCGCTCAAAGGCACAATTCAAACTCCTTCAGAGCGTAGAAGCGCATCAAGCAGAAATGCAGGCGTTCATCAAGGAATTGATTTAATACGCTTTGCTTGATAACAGAGTCAAGCAATGGTAATACAAAATGAAGTCCAGAAGTTTGATGCTTCTGGACTTCATTATTTTTGTTTGTATCTTCTCATTAATATCTGATACACCGAGTAAGATATTCGTTATGCTAAGTAAACAAAGAGACGATAAACAATACGAGAATGATAAACCAATAGATGAGTACGAAGAATCCATAGATTATTTTCATTCCCGTTGACAAAAGGAATGCTAAGAGCGACATGAAGGCAACTTTGAGCGCCTTGAGGAATGGAGTTTGGGCAATGAGTTCTCCAATTAATGCTCCAATAAATGGACCCAAGATGATTCCTTCGGGCATGAAGAACAAGCCAATGATAACCCCAACGGTTGCTCCTATTTCTCCTGATTTGCTTCCGCCACCTAATTTGGTTAACCACACAGGGGCGATATAGTCTAAAATGGTAATTACAACCATAAATAACCCCGCAATGACAAGCACCCAAATAGGAACTAATTCACTATCGTAGAGCCATAGCATCCATAGGGTGGCATAGGATATAGGTGGTCCAGGAAGAACGGGCAATACTGAACCTAATATCCCTAAAATGGCGCAGATTCCGCCAAGTATTAACCATAATATTTCCATAGTTGTGGTTGTTTTTAATATTGATTACAAAATATCATCTCTTTTAGTTCATCCTGGGTTAAAAAGAATTCTTCTAAAGAGTATTATTGTGCGTCTAGTTACTTTCTTTGTTTTGATGCTGATAAAACTTTACTTCCGAATGAGTAGTCTCATTCATCATAGTTATGAACTTGAATGAGTTATCCTATTGTTGGTTTATCGCAATCAATGAACTTATTTTTTGCGAAGATAATGATTAAAGTTGTAATACACAAATGAAGCGGTGAATTGTCGTTTGGAATCATTAATTTGTTTGGATAGTTGTTCTTCACACGCATGAAGTTTCTGATATAATTAAAATTGAAGCGGTGCACTCGGAGGTAATTCCTAGCGCACCGCTTTAATTGATGGTGTTTACTTAGCGTTTAGTTGGGAACATTAGGAGTGGGGTAGCGTGTAACTCCTGTAGATTTGTCATTAAGGTCTTCACAATACATCATGTCGTGAAGCATACCTTCTGGCATTTCCTTGAGTATGCCGTCTGCAACGAGGGCGTCCATGTCTGCCTTAAACTCGTTGTACATTTCCATGGTCATTACGTAATAACCCCAAGAGTAGTCGTTTACGTGAAGTGCTACGTTGCGGAGATAACCATGACGTTCGAAGTAGGGGAAGAGGTTGTAACCGTAGAGGCGTGATGCCTTGCGGATGAAGTTGAGCATTGCGGGAACAATGTTTTCACCATTGCCACGATATTGACCATCTACATAACTGTCAGTAATCCAACATGAAGTGGGGAACTTTTCCTTGAGAAGCTTGTAACCATTATCGTGCGTAGCATACTGAGCGTGGAAGATGAGTTCATACTTATCCCATCCGTCTTGCTTTTCAAGGTCAGAACCTCCTTCGCCTTGCATGCGGCGGAGTGATTCAAAGAGGTCGGGATAGAAATCAAGATACTTAGTGCCTTCGGCAGCTCCGGGTTTCTGTAAATGAAGTTTAGCATAGTTACCCAACATGATGAACGAGTTGAGAATATAACCTACGCGAATGCTGGAACCACTCTTCTGGTAGGGGGTCTCATCGTGAAGTGCAACAGCGCGGAGGGGGTTAGATGCGTAAGAAGTAACTACAGAATCCTTCATCGCCAAACAGAGTTCTCGCATCTTGGGACTATAACTGAAGAGCGACGCATTGTTCTTAGCATTATTATAAGCATAACCACGTGAACTACTGATTTGCTTGCCGTCCTTTGAGGGTGTGTCGTCGTAGAACAAAGCACGTGCACGGGGCCAGTCATTGATTTTGTCAGATGAGTTATAGCCCATGTGCATGATGTTGTAGTACGAGAAGATGTTGTTAGAAACTTCTCCAAGTCCGCTCCAACAGAGATAGGGGTGCATCTGGTGTTGGTGTCCCCATTCGTGTGAGAGTCCCCAGATGGCATCGTCGTCGCGCGTCATGATGGTCTTACAGTTCAACACGCGCTGCTCCTGGTCGCGGTGGAACGATACACCGAGTCCACCTTGGAACATGTAGTAGGTGAAGTTCACGTACGCCATCGTGCGGTTTTCGGGTTCACGACCATACTTTGTGAAACCAATTTCATCGTGTTCCCACTGGATGAGAGAGTCGATAACGGCAATGTATTGACGATAACCGCGTGAACCATCAAGTGCCTTACAGTAGTCTCTGAGTCCGGCAGATGTCCACACCTGTTGCACCTTTGTACCGCTGATGTCCATACAGTAGTTGCGTGCATTGGCGCAAATTTCATACATTTCATCGTTGGTCTTGTCAGGACTGAGATAACCGTTTACCTGTCCGTTAACGAAGTGCACCTTGATGTTGGGGAGGGACTTAGGATCGTCAAATGTGTAGTAACCGATGTAAGCAAGTCCATCGTACTCGTAAGTGTAATCAATAATATTGATACCGTTTTGAAGGGCGTAGTTTGTGGGGTAGGGGTTACCACCGTCAAAGTTACCACCTTCCTTACCAACCCACCATGCCATTACCTTAAGGTCAACGGTCTGACCTTCGGGAATACCGCTAACGATTACCGCATGCTTACCCTTGGTGATGTTAATACCCGTAATGCCTTCGTATTGGCTATAGCGCTTACCGGGTGTGCAGAAGATTTCGCTCAAGCGGTCATAGTGGAGATTGGGTTTGTATTCCGCAACGCGGTATTCCGTGTTATAATTGCCGTCGAATACGCGTTGTGCGAGTGTGCGCACAAAGGTGTTTGAAATTTTGTCAATGTCAGCCTGGGTTGTACCTTCCTTAAGAGTTGAATATACGTCATCGGCAAAAACAGAGAAGTCATTTGCTAACTCTGTATTCTTCACACAGAAGCGCATTTCTGCACAAGTTGCAAAATCACCATTACCACTCTTGATGACAAACTTCACGTTGCGAGGATTCTTCAAACCATCCTTGAAATTAACACGCTTGATGCTCATTGTCTTCTTCCAATCGTAAGAAGCGTAAAGTGTGTAATCCGTATCACCGACACTCTTTGTGTAAACATCTACTTCACCGAAAGCACCGTTTACAACATCTTGACGGGGAACATATTCAATGTAGTCAATTTGTTCAGTGGTGTTGGGGAATGTGTAAACGAGTTCTGCGGGATTGTCGGCAGAGACAACAAACTTCGTGGGATTCCACGTGGAGTGCCAGATAGTGTTTACGTTATTATCTATTGTGAGGTTGGCACCTTGACCACTCTGGTACGTATTTGTGGTAGCAGATGTAGGACGTACGGTTTGGTCTGAAGGAATAGTCTCAACAGATTCATCACGAGTTTGGATGATTGTCATCTTTTCAGAAATGTTGAGGTCTTCGTTTTTAAAGATAACTTCACCAACACGACTTTCATTGTCAAGATTTTGAGTGGCATGAAGATAGATTGTGCCATTTTCTTCTTGGCGAATGGTGAGCCAGGGAGTTTCTGTAGTAACCGTATATGCTACGTTTGCGGGGATGTTGTAACAGAGTGTGCGCTCACGATAACTAATTGTTTGCTTGTGAGGAGCAGCAATTGTGGGCGTTGTCGTCTCTTGAGCATATGTTGCTACGGGCATGCTCATCATGAAGAGAGCGATTGCCGCAGAAAGTAATATTTTCTTCATATAAAATTAGATGCTATATTTCTGACCGTTAATAATGTAAACTCCAGAGGGAAGGTTGATGGTTGTTGTGCCAACAACAGTTCCGCCCCAAACCTTTTTACCTGAGAGGTCGAAGATGGTTACAAGGGTGCGAACGTTTGCATTGAGTGTAACGTAACCCTTCTGTGCTACGACTTCAAGGTTGTTTGTTGTTTGAACGTCATTGATGCCTGTTGCAACTTCTTCACCCACGCAGAACACGTCACTCTTCAAAATGAGGTCCTTGTAAGTTGTGTTTGTGAACTTGATGTACACGCGCTTCTGAGGTTGATAGAAGACGAGTTTACCGCTGGAGTAACTATACTCATTCTTAGGATTGCTTGCGGTTGCCTTAGTAAGTTCGCGTTCAGTGCCATCATCTTCAATTGCAATAGCTGTAACAACTACGCCTGAAGAAACATGTCCAGGACCTTCCTTATAATCAGAAATGTCGAGAATATATTCCGTCTTATTGCGGTCGCTATAACTGGGGCAAATGTCCATGTAAGCAGCGCCTGTTGCACTCTTCTTCATTCCGCCCGTAAGAACGATTGTTGCTTGGGGGAGGTAGTTAATGTAAGTAGATTTTTGCGCCGCCTTGGGGAGCGAACCGAAAGTCAATTTGTTGTCGCTACAATCGTAAACCGTAAGTTTCTTGTTGGGGAGGGTTACGCTTGTAAGATTGTTTGACGCAAGGTTAAGTGTGTTCAACTCTGTATTTTCGCTGAAATCTACCGTTGTGAGTTTGTTGTTGTTTGCAACAAAAGTGCGCAAATTAGTGAGCGAGTCAAGAGCGGTGAACTTAGTAATCACATTGTCTTCACAACATACGGTTGTAAGGTTGGGGGCGGTTGTGAAGGTGAGTGTCTTGATGTCATTGCCACCACAATAGAGGGCGTCTAATTGAGAGGCATTGCTAATTGTAACGGTGACGAACTTGTTATTGCTGATGTTGATGCGCTGAATCTTGTTTGTGCTATACGCAAAGGTAGTGCCCGAACCATTGTTCTTGATGTTATTGCCAGAAAGGTCAATGTTTTCCATCAAAGCATGCGTTGCGGGTTTCACACCTGTTCCTGACATGACGTTGTTTGAGGCATTGAGGTCAGTAAGATTCTTTGCCTTAGAAAGCGCCATGCTCTTAATCTCATTGTCTTGGCAATAAAGCGAGCGAAGTTCAGGTGCTTGCGTTACGTCAATGCTGGTGATTTGTTGTCCGGCACATCCGAGCAAGTCCCACATTTGGTCGTTACCCTTGATAACAATGGTAGTTCCCTTTACTTCGCCTTCAAGATAACGAAAGGCTTCAGTTGTGCCTTCATAATCAACGAAAGTTCCATCGCCCCAATTCACGCTGATGGTTCCTTTAGGGTTAACCATGAGGCGCATTGTTTCGCCTACAGCCTTGCTGGTTGTAAGCGTAACTGTTTGCTCTGCAAATGCCGTTGTTGCCACACAAGCGGCCATAAAGCAAGTAGCTAAGAGTTTGGTTTTCTTCATAAATTTTGATTATTAAAATAGTGTTAAATAGTCGGTTAAATAGGATTGGTTGATTTAAAGGTGTAAAATTTATAAGGTTAGAAATCTATTTTATCGGGGTAAAGTTACGAAATTTATTCTGCTTAATTTACGTCTTTGAAACTCAATTTTTTATAAATAATGTTAAAGATGTTTATCGCCGTTTTGCAGGTGTTAGATTTTAGGTGTGTTGAACGTATGCTTTTTATCCTATTGAGAGGTGATTTTTGTCAATGGGGTGAATGAATATTTTACTTGTTTTAATGGGCGTTTAAGATAGTCAGAATTAAGTCTCAAAGAATTTTTCCTAAGTCTCAAATAATTTTAATTAAGTTACTCTTAATTTTTACTAATTCAGATTTGTTTTTTTTAGTTTGCTATCGTAAACTGATTTTAGCGTAGATGTTGATGTCTGCTTTAGTTGAACCGTTAATTTCTTGGAGAGCAGTGTCGATTTTGTTGCGGTTGAAATAGTGTGTCATGCCATAGCGCATACCAAACGTAAATTTCTCTTTCAATGTCCATTTTGTCTGTGCTGCAATTCTGAATCCTTTGTAATAAAGTGCTCCAAATGAACTCATGTTGGGTAGTAGCGGTTCGTAGGCATAAACGGATGTGGCGTAATTGTCGGTAGCAAAGATGGCGCCAAATACTGACGCAGATAATGTGGGTTTGAATAAATATTGTGCTCGCACAGATGCCGTGAAACCATACTTAGGGTTATCGAATTGAGAGTGAGTAAGGCATCCCTCAAGAAGACCTGTGGCGCTGAATTTGGGAGTGTTAAGTGTGTGTTGGAGGCGCAATCGGTGTTTGCCGTTGTATGCGAGGACCTGTTTGTTGCCCGACTGATTTTGTTGCCACAAATTGTAGGTGTAGCGAATGAGGGTTACATTCCCTTTTGAGGATTCCTTTGAAAGTTGACTATATAATTTGAGTCCATGAGAGGGTTTCTCTGCTCGATATGTAGCAAAGGGGAAACGATGCACGTCAAAGTAAGATTCAAGTTTGATGCCCTTATTTCCAATCCACTTTGCGCCAATCATGACTCCCTGTTCGTTGGCAACGTGTGAGGCGAAGTTGATTGTTTGAGCAAAAGGAGCGGTGTGACGTTTCGAAAACCAACGCATTTGGGCGGATAAATGCAAGTCGTTTGTTGCTTTGAAATGTAGGCGTTGACTAAAGGCAAGGTGTAAGCGTTGGTCAGTTGCCAGTTCACCACTAAAATGGAAGCGTTTGCCATTATTTGTTCTGTAAGAAAGTGATGCACCATAAGCGGTTTTCCCACTGAACGCATAACGATTATGGGTGCGGGGTTGGGGTGTTATTTCTTTGTCATAAACACTGACATATCCACCTAATCCCCAATTAATTCCTTTGTGGTGAATCTCTGACAAGATTCCAAAAGTTGTATTGCTGAGTGTGTTCTTGTGTTTAAGTTCGTCGTAAGTTCGATGTAATCCGTTGGTGTAGCGTGTGACGGCTTTGCCATTTTCAATTTTTGCGTCTAAGAATTGATGTGAGGCAAAGGTTGTTATGCGGAAATTGTGATGGGTGTAGGAATAAACCGCTCCGCGATAAAAATGATGTTCATCGGTTCCCCGGTGAGGCCTAAATTGTGAAAGTGAGCGAGATGGAAGATTTAATAATCCCAATTGCCCGCCAAAAGCATTTTTGCCGATTAAGAGTCCCTCGCCGAAGTGAAGGGTGTAATCGCCCAGAAGATATTTATGCTTTTTGGAGGGTGAGCTGTATTGAAGAAACAATGACTGATGGTCAAAAATGTTGTTGCCTTGTGATGCAAAAGGTTCGCCAGCATCCTTCTCAAGTGTGAAACCAAATTCAATCTCGTCTTTATATTTAAAGTGAAAACGCGTAATGTTTTTTAGGTTGTTTCCCAGATATCCGCCTTTCTGCTGAGTGTCGCCTTTGCGTTTGTAGGTGGGGATATCTAAACGGGATTCGAATAAATGTCGTCCACGAGTGATTTTCTGTTTAAGTGAAGTTCGTGGTTGAAGAGTGTCACCTATATATGTAAATAATGAGGTGAATCGCCTGGTAAGTGCATCCCATCCGCTGATGAATTGTAATTCTCCCAACGTCAAAAAATGTCTTTTCATTTGACGGTAGGCGAGTAGCGAGTCTATTTGTTCCTCTGACAGGAATGGGAGTTGAAATAGTTCTTCCTTATTGGTGGTGTTGAGGTTAATAGGTTGCTCTTTAAGTAGGGAGAGATGCTCTATCTCATCGTTGGATAATCGTTCTTCGTCGGTGTAGTGCTCAAGAAAATCTTCCCAAGTTGTATAAATTTCTCTAAAAGGTACTTGGGAATAAGCAAAAGTGGAAAGTGTGAAAAATATGAGGAAGAGAACTTTACGTTGAAGCATGCTTGGATTTACGAGTTTACATTTTTACAAAAGTACGAATTCATTTGCTTCTTCCAAGTTTATAGTCTTTATAGTTGACATTTAAGCATGGAAATGAGAGGTGAGAGGACGTTTCTCCCAATTTTTTCGTAATTTTGCCAAGAATAAGAACTTTCATGTTTTAAGATTGACAAATAGACTATCAATATACTTTTAAAACATTATGATGAAAAAAACAATTCTTGCATTTTGTGCAACAGCGCTCGTGTGTGGTTGTGCAAACAATGAGACAGTGGAAAATCCACTACTTGCGGAGTTTAACACACCCTTCGGTGTGCCTCCCTTTGATGAAATCAAGCCCGAACACTACATGCCCGCTTTTGAATTGGGCATGGAACAACAGAAGGCGGAAGTAGAGGCAATTATTAATAATTCAGAACCTGCAACATTTGAAAACACAGTAGTTGCGCTTGATCAGTGTGGCGCTTTGCTTAACAAGGTAACTTACGTGTTCTTTGCTCAAAATAGCGCGTGCACAGATTCTGCAATGCAGGCGGTAAGTCGTGAACTTTCGCCCAAACTCTCAAAGCACTCTGACGACATCAATCTTAATCCCGCACTCTTTGCGAGAGTGAAGGAAGTGTATGAATCAGCCGATACTGCAACGCTCACTCAAGAGCAAAAGAAGTTGCTCAGCGAAACGTATAAAGGTTTTGTGCGTAGCGGGGCAAATTTAGATTCGCTCGGACAAGCACAACTCCGTGAGTTGAATAGTGAAATTGCGCTCCTTCAGTTAACCTTCAGTCAGAATATGTTGGCTGAAACCAACGCCTTCCAACTCTTTATTGACAATGAAAAAGACCTTGCTGGTCTTCCCCAAAGTCTTATTGACAATGCAGCAGAAGCAGCTACGGCGGCAGGTCAGGAAGGTAAGTGGCTTTTTACACTTCACAATCCCAGTGTGATGCCTTTCTTGCAGTATGCGGAAAATCGTGAACTTCGTCAGAAGATGTACGAAGGTTATACGAACCGTGGCAACAACAATAACGAAAATGACAATAAGGAAGTTGTTCGCAAACTCGTTGAAGCGCGCATTAAGAAAGCAAAGTTGATGGGTTATAGTAACTATGCTCAATTTGCTCTCGAAACACGTATGGCAAAGAATGAAGAAGCGGTTACTGAACTTTTTGAACAAGTGTGGCCCTCTGTAGTTAAAAAGGCAAACGAAGAATTGAATGACATCAAGGCTGAAATCAAGAAGGAAGGTAAGAACTTTGAACCCATGGGTTGGGACTGGAGTTACTATGCCAACAAGGCAAAGCAGGCGAAGTATGCGATGGATGAAAACGAACTCCGTCCTTATCTCAAACTTGAGAACGTGCGCGACGGTATGTTCCTCCTTGCTAACAAACTTTACGGCGTAACTTTCACGCAGATTGATAGCATTCCTGTGCCTCATCCCGAAGCTACCGCTTTTGAATGTAAGGATAAGGATGGTACACACCTCGGTGTGCTTTACCTTGACTTCTTCCCCCGTGCCAGCAAGCGTGGTGGCGCTTGGTGTGGTCGTTACCGCAATCAAACGTATGTTGACGGCGTGCGCAAGGCACCTATTGTAACTGTAGTATGCAACTTCTCAAAGCCCGCCGCAGGTCAACCCTCATTGCTCACTGCTGATGAAGCTTCTACGATGTTCCACGAATTTGGTCACGCTCTCCACTCACTCTTTGCCGACGTTCACTACTATGGCGTAGCAAGTGTGCCTCGAGACTTCGTAGAACTTCCTTCGCAAATCATGGAGCACTGGGTGTTTGAACCTGAAATGCTTAACCTTTATGCAAAGCACTATGAAACGGGTGAAGTGATGCCTACAAGTCTTGTTGAAAAGCTTGAAAAGAGTGGTAAGTATGGTCAGGGCTTTGCTACTGCTGAATATTGGGCAGCTGCGTGGTTGGATATGGAGTTCCACTTCCTAAACGAACTTCCTGAAAACTTTGACGTGATGGCTTTTGAACAGCAGGTTTTGGAGAAAATCAAACTCCCCAAGCAGATTGCTCCCCGCTACCGCACGACATACTTTAACCACACGATGGGTGGCGGTTATACAGCTGGTTATTATAGTTACTTCTGGTCAGAAGTTCTTGATGCAGACGGTTATCAAGCTTTTAAAGAAACAGGAAATATCTTTAATCAAGAGGTCGCAGAGAAGTTTAGAAACTGTGTGCTCACTCCTGGTTGCATTGAAGATGCCGACGTGATGTATTTTAATTTCCGCGGAGCGACGCCCAATATTGAACCCGTGTTGAAGAATCGTGGTTTAAAGTAAGCAAAGTATTAAATAAAAACTCAGTTAGAGACTGTATCGTATGGGATTTACGATATGGTCTCTTTTTTTATGGCACTAATAGATGAGTTTTATTTAAATATCTGTTAAATACTCTAATTAAAATTTTGTGGTGTGAGTGAATTGCTTTAACTTCGCAGATGCGGAAAATATTATCGCATAGGATATGAAACATAAGATAGACTTTTTCTTAGCCTGGACAGAATGTGCAGAACTTCGCGAAACAGCAGCGTTGCTAGCTAGTAGCGAAGTTGTCAATCATTTATATATTATTACCTCTGCACGTGATGAAGAGGAATTGGACGTTGCAGATAATGTGACTGTGTTGCATGCGGATAATGTAACAGGTACAAAATTCTTTCGTCAGTTAGCTAATCGTGCAAAATCGGAATATGTAGCGCTATATTTAAAGGGACAACCCTTGAAATTGGGGTATCGTTGCTTAGAACGCTATTTGCAAGTTGCGGATGCTTCTAATGCTGTGATGGTTTATTCGGATCATTATAGCGTGAAGAATGGTGTGCGAGAAGAAAGTCCGAAAAATCCTTATCAAGAGGGTAGTGTGAGGGATGACTTCGACTTTGGCGGTTTGCTTTTGATGCGTACGAGTGCCTTGAAGTCTTTCTTTGAAATGGACAAGGTAGGGCGCTATCGTTATGCTGCCCTCTATGCATTGCGCCTTCATTTGTCACGTTTGGGGCAATTGTTTCATCTCAATGAATATCTATATACTGAGGTGGAACGAGATTTGCGTCAGAGTGGCGAAAAGCAATTTGACTATGTTAATCCAGCGAACCGCGAAGTGCAGTTGGAGAACGAAAGAGCATGCACTGACCATCTAAAGCGTATAGGTGCTTATTTAGCCCCTGATGAATTTGACGACCTTCCTCATGATGATACTATATATCCAGTGGAGGCAAGCGTAATAATCCCAGTTCGTAATCGCGTTCGCACAATTCGTGATGCTATTGGTAGTGTGTTGTCACAACAAACGGATTTTGACTTTAATCTAATCATTGTTGATAATCATAGTAATGACGGAACGAGCGAAGCGATTCGTGAATATTTGACAGATAAGCGCGTCATTCACTTGATTCCTGCTCAAACAGACCTAGGAATCGGTGGTTGTTGGGATTTGGCGATTCGGAGTGAACATTGTGGACGTTATGCTGTTCAGTTAGACTCGGATGATCTTTATGCTTCTGAAAATACGTTGTCGCTAATTGTTGATGCTTTTCAAAAGCAGAAGGCGGCAATGGTGATTGGTAGTTACCGAATGGTGGACATGCAATTGCAAACGTTGCCTCCTGGGTTGATAGACCATAAGGAGTGGACGCCTGATAATGGTCGTAATAATGCACTGCGAATTAATGGTCTTGGTGCGCCTCGTGCGTTTAATACATCATTGTTGCGTCGCATCGGTTTCCCAAATACAAGTTATGGAGAAGATTATGCTTTAGGATTGGCGTTCTCACGCCATTTCCGCATAGGTCGTATTTATGATGAACTCTATCTTTGCCGACGCTGGGAGGGTAATTCGGATGCGGCACTTTCTCCAGAAAAGGTGAATCGTAATAATGCTTATAAAGACCGATTGCGCACTCTTGAAATTGAGGCACGCAGGCACATGAATGCTCTTTGGAATCATACAACTGATCAAGAAGAAATATATGATTTCTTTGCCACTCAATTAGATAAATGGGAAGAGGCGCGTGAAAGGGTTGAGCATTTGAAGAATAGTGTGCAGATGCGCCTGCTGGAAATGGATGATTATACGCTAGCTGTGCAGTACAATCCTTCACGCATAGTGTCAACTGCTGCAAAAGTAGATAAGAAAGATATTAAGAAACGACCTTGCTTTTTGTGTGATAAAAATCGTCCTTCGGTGCAAGATAAATTGTCTGTAGAAGGTCGTTATGAAGTGTTGCTAAATCCCTTCCCAATACTTCCATATCACTTGACATTGCCTACGCGTCGCCATGTGCCTCAGACATTAGAATGCTTATTACCTTTGTTCGGAAAAATGGCATGGCAAATGCCCGACTTCTTCGTCTTTTATAATGGTCCCCAATGTGGTGCTTCTGCTCCAGACCATGCTCATTTACAGGCAGGACGTCGTGGTGTAGTTCCCATTGAACGTGACTGGAAATTTTATGAAACGAAGTTGGAGAAGGTGTTCCCCCTTACTCCAAAGGAAGATGCTGAATTAGCAGAAATGGGTTATACTTCAGCACAAACAGGGGTTTACCAATTGCATGGTTATGCCTGTCCAGCGTTCGTGGTAAAGGGTTGCCAGTTGGAAACTGATTATTACTTGCTAAAGAAATTGTTATCGGCGCAAGCAATAGTGCAAGGTTGCGATGGAAACGTAGAACCTGATGTAAATATTTTGGGATGGCGTCAAGAAGGCGCGCCCGGTGAAGGAGATCAAGTGATATTTGTGGTCTTCCCTCGCAGGAAACATCGTCCCGATTGCTATTTTGCCCAAGGTAAAAATCAGTTTGTGATAAGTCCGGGAAGCATTGACATGGGAGGGTTGATAATTACTCCTCGTGAAGAAGACTATCAGCGATTGACTCCTAAGGTGGCTTCGTCAATATTGAGTGAGGTGGCTATAACTGAGTCGGAAGCTTCGCAAATTGTCAAGCGACTTCACACAAAGCGTTCAAAGACAACTACTGATGCCGCGAAATCGGTAATATCGCTACACATGCCTGAGGAACCAATGATTCAAGTAGGCATACTCTCCGAAGAAAAAATTGGTTTCCGACTTAATGCTCCTTATACGGCAAAGGGAAATCTTGTTGAAGGCGAACAAATCGTAGAGTGTCGTGATGGCGGAATTCTTTGGAATGGTAATGTTTATAGTGAACTTAAATTTAAACCATCTACTGAAGACGCTTCCTTTACAATAGATGAGGTGCAAATAGGGATTAATTACCATTGGCAACGCACGGAACCGCAAACCTTTAAGGGGCAACTTCGTATTATTGTCGAAGAAGAAAAACTTGTGATAATTAACAAGTTGCCTATTGAAGATTATCTTAAAAGTGTAATCAGTAGCGAGATGAGCGCAACGGCGTCTTTAGAGTTGCTGAAGGCACACGCGGTTATTAGTCGTAGTTGGCTTTTGGCGCAGATGCAACATCGTGAACGCCAAGAAGGACGTTCAGGTGGATTCTTTAGTTTCCAACGTAAGGGTGATGAATTTATTCGTTGGTATGACCGCGAAGACCATACACTCTTTGATGTTTGTGCCGATGATCACTGCCAGCGTTATCAAGGGATTACACGTCAAACGTCGCCTCTTGTTGATAAGGCTGTTGAGGCAACACGTGCTGTGGTGCTTGTTAGTGATGGTGAGGTGTGTGATGCACGTTTCTCAAAATGTTGTGGAGGTATAACAGAGCGTTATTCTACCTGTTGGGAAGATAAGGAACTGTCATATTTGCATCCTGTTCATGATGTGCCTGCGGACGTTAAAATGGATGACCATGCCTTAGGAGCAGATAATTTTGACTTTGATCTCTGGATACGCACAACTCCCGATGCTTTTTGCAATACCGAAGATGCGCATTTGCTCTCGCAGGTGTTGAATGATTATGACCTAGAAACAAAGGATTTCTATCGTTGGAAGGTTGTCTATACTCAAGATGAATTGGCAAAACTGCTTGCAGAGCGTTGCGAAGAAGATTTTGGCTCAATTCTTGATCTTCAACCCGTTGAGCGTGGTGCAAGTGGACGCTTAAAGAAGTTGCGTATTGTCGGAAGTAAGAAGCAAATGGTAATTGGTAAGGAATTAGAAATTCGCCGTGCCTTGTCGGAAAGTCATTTGTATAGTTCTGCATTCTCCGTTGAATTAGGAGAAAAGATTGATGGTGTCCCTCAATGTATTACACTCTACGGAGCAGGGTGGGGGCATGGTGTAGGACTTTGCCAAATAGGTGCCGCGGTTATGGCAGAACGTGGATATACTTATGATGAGATATTGCTTCATTATTATAAAGATGCGCAATTGCATAAGTTGTAACTGGTAATTCTTATGTTTGTATAAATCAGTCGGAGGATTCTGCTCTTCAGAGTTCTCCGATTGTTTCAATTTTTAAGTC
>CALCUV010000265.1 GCA_937906765.1 uncultured Prevotella sp. | reverse complement strand
GATTGCTAACAGCCGTTTCTTCGGTGGCGATGTTAATGCAGTTCCCTCAACAGCTCTTACAGTTGGTGTAGGTACAGTTATGGCGGCTAAAGAAGTGCTCATCCTCTGTAATGGTCACAACAAAGCTCGCGCACTTCAGGCAGCAGTAGAAGGTCCCGTATGCCAAGCATGGACAATATCTGCACTCCAGCAGCATCCTCACGGTATCATCGTGTGTGATGAAGCTGCTTGTGAAGAGCTCAAGGTTTCTACCTATAAGTACTTCAAGGATATTGAAAAGGACAATATTTAAAATCAATAACGTAATTTAATAAGGCAAAATAATGGGCGACCGTTGTTTTGCCTTATTATTTTAATATTGTGAAATCGTAATTTTGTAAATCAGGATATAATATAGAACTGGTTGATATTACACATAATAAAGAGGTCTAATATAGTAATATGAGCAACTACATATTTCATAAATCCTAGTTATACGAAATAATTATTTCTACAACATGTAAGATTTGATTTTTATTCATATAACAACTAGTCATATTAATTAAGAATAGTTATCACTCCCATTATCAAGACATGTAAAATTAATTATTACAAGAAAGTAAACTTACTTGACAAATATAGTTTACAAATACTATCAAAATGATATAAAAAGGAGATTGAAATTTGCAAAATATCAGAAAGTTAGCAACTGATTAACTTATTTTTACTATCTTTGTCGCGCTTTTTAACACATTAATAATTAATGGCACAGACTAAACTAAATCCAAGTGTAATATTTGAAACGAGTTGGGAAGTGTGTAACAAGGTCGGTGGTATTTACACCGTACTCTCTTCACGAGCTAACACACTCCAACAGAGTCACGAGGACAAAGTGTTCTTCATCGGTCCTGATGTGTGGCAAGGAAAAGAAAATCCCCTTTTCAAGGAAAACAAGCGCCTCCTCACAAAGTGGAAGAAGGCAGCGGCGGAAGCGGGCGTAAATGCGCGTATCGGCCGTTGGAACGTACCTGGTGCGCCTATCGCCATCCTAGTTAACTTCCAGCCCTTCTTTGAGGTAAAGAACGACATCTACGCTGAGGCGTGGGATGCCTTCCAGGTTGACTCGCTCCATGCTTATGGCGACTACGATGAGGCTTCTATGTTCTCATACGCCGCTGGTAAGTTTGTAGAAGCTGTTGTAAAGGCAGAGCTTCTCAAGGGCGAAAGCATCATCTACCAGGCACACGAATGGATGTCTGGTTTGGGTATGCTCTTCTTAAAGAAGGAATGTCCCGAGGTGGCAACCATCTTCACGACTCACGCTACAAGCATTGGCCGCTCTATCGCTGGCAATAATAAGTTGCTCTATAAGTACTTCCACGGTTACAACGGCGACCAAATGGCGGTCGAACTCTCCATGGAAGCCAAGCACAGCATTGAAAAGCAGAGTGCTCACGGTGCCGACTGCTTCACTACGGTGAGCATGTTTACCGACCGCGAATGTAAGCAACTCCTCGATAAGCCCGCCGATGTGGTGCTCCCCAACGGCTTTGAAAACGACTTCGTACCCAAGGGTGCTACCTTCACAAAGAAGCGCAAGGAAGCACGCCAGTGCATCCTCAACGTAGCGAGCAAATTGATTGGCGAAGAACTTGACGACACTACGCTCATCGTGAGCACATCAGGTCGCAACGACTTCCGTTGTAAGGGTTTTGACGTGTATATGGAAGCCCTCGCGCAACTCAACGCACGCATGAAGACGCTTGCACAAGCTGAAGAAGAACTCGTGTCACAAAAGGTATTGGCGCTCATCGAAGTGCCCTGCTGGACAAAGGAACCCCGTCAGGACCTCCTCGCACGCTTAAACGGCACCGACAAGTCAGAAGGCGGACTCCATACGCCCATGATTACGCACGACCTCTTCAACCTCAACGAAGACCGCATCCTCTGCCTCATTAAGCAACTCGGACTTTGGAACACGAAGAACGACGCCGTGAAGGTAGTGCTCGTGCCCTGCTACTTGGAAGGCGCAGACGGCGTCTTCAACATGCCCTACTACGACCTCCTCACCGCAAACGACCTTTGCCTCTATCCCTCGTACTACGAACCCTGGGGCTACACTCCCCTCGAAAGTTGTGCGTTCAAGGCACCCTGTATCACAACCGACCTCTCAGGTTTCGGTCAGTGGGTAAACGATGTGCTCGGTTATCAGGGCGAACTCTCTGACGGTGTAAAGGTCATCCACCGCGACGACGATAACTATTTCGACGTCTCTCGCGAAATGTGTGAAGCCATCGAAGCTATGATGCGCATGCCCCTCAAGGACAGAGCAACACTCTGCAAAAAGGCCGCTGCTCTCGCCGACAAGGCACAATGGAAGAACTTCATTAAGCACTACTTCGAGGCTTACGACTTCGCTCTGAGAAATAAGTAAGAGGTCATTTTCTAGTCTAGAACATCTAGAAAATCTAGAATATCTACAGCATCTAGAAAAACTCTCCCCAACATAATTGAAACAATTTTTATTGTCAATAAAAAACAACATGAAAGTAAAACTTAGCAATTCAAATCAGCCTTCATGGAAGATGGTGAGCGTTAAGAGCCACCTCCCTAAGGAACTGAACGTTCTTGATGAACTTGCCCACAACCTTTGGTGGTCATGGAATCAAGAAGCTGTTGAACTCTTCGACAGCATTGACCACAAGCTTTGGCACAAGTGTGGTAAGAACCCCGTTGAACTTCTCGCTCGCGTTTCTTACGAACGCCTCGAAGAACTCGCCGCTGACAAGGTAATGCTCGCAGCTATCGAGAAGGTTTACAAGAACTTCCGTGCATACATGGACGTGAAGCCCAACGCAAAGCGTGCAAGCGTGGCTTACTTCTGCATGGAATACGGTCTCAACTCTGTACTCAAGATTTACTCTGGTGGTCTCGGTGTACTCGCAGGTGACTACATCAAGGAAGCTTCTGACTCTAACGTTGACATGTGTGCAGTTGGTTTCCTCTATCGTCACGGCTACTTCACTCAGACACTCTCAATGGAAGGTCAGCAGATCGCTAACTACGACGCTCAAAACTTCGACCGTCTCCCCATTGAAAAGGAACTCGATAAGGATGGCAACCAGGTTGTTGTTGCTGTTCCCTACCCCGGCTACACCGTTTACGCAAGCGTATGGCGCGTAAATGTAGGTCGTGTGAAGCTCTACCTCCTCGACACTGACAACGGTCTCAACTCACAGTACGACGCTGGCATCACTTCAGCGCTCTACGGTGGTGATTGGGAAAACCGTATCAAGCAGGAATATCTCCTCGGTGTCGGCGGTATGTTGATGCTCCAGAAGCTCGGCATCACCAAGGACGTTTACCACTGTAACGAAGGTCACGCAGCACTCTGTAACGCACAGCGCCTCGTTGACTACGTAGCAACAGGTCTTACATTCGGTGAAGCACTCGAACTCGTTAAGGCTTCTTCACTCTACACAGTACACACTCCCGTACCTGCTGGTCACGACTACTTCGAAGAAGGCCTCTTCCGCAAGTACATGGATTCATTCTCTGGCAAGCTCGGCATCTCTTGGGACGACTTCATGGGCCTCGGCCGTATGAACCCCGAAGACAAGAACGAAAAGTTCTCAATGTCAGTATTCTGCTGTAAGACATGTCAGGAAATCAACGGTGTGAGCTGGCTCCACGGTAAGGTTTCACAGATGATGTTCAAGGGCACATGGCCCGGCTACATGCCCGACGAACCCCGTCGTGAATACGAAATCCGCGACCACGAAGGTTACTTCCAGGCATACAACCTCCAGCAGAACGAAAGCCATGTGAGCTACGTTACTAACGGTGTTCACTTCCCCACATGGGCTGCTAACGAATGGAAGGAACTCTACTGCAAGCACTTCGATAAGAACTTCATGAACGACCAGAGCAACATGAAGATCTGGGAAAAGATTTACGAAGTTTCAGATAAGGAAGTTTGGGAAACACGTTGCGCGCTCAAGATGAAGCTCATCAACTACATCCGCAACCGCTTCCGCGACACTTGGTTGAAGAATCAGGGCGACCCCAGCCGCGTGGTTTCGCTCCTCGACAAAATCAACCCCAACGCGCTCCTCATCGGTTTCGCACGTCGCTTCGCTACTTACAAGCGTGCACACCTCCTCTTCTCTGACCTCGATCGCCTCGCTAAGATCGTGAACAACCCCGACTACCCCGTACAGTTCCTCTTCGCAGGTAAGGCTCACCCCGCTGACGGTGCAGGTCAGGGCTTGATCAAGCGCATCTACGAAATCTCTCAGCGTCCTGAGTTCATTGGTAAGATTATCTTCCTCGATAACTACGATATGGAACTCGCTCGCCGCCTCGTTTCAGGTGTAGATATCTGGATGAACACACCCACACGTCCCCTCGAAGCATCTGGTACATCAGGTGAAAAGGCACTCATGAACGGTGTTGTAAACCTCTCAGTACTCGATGGTTGGTGGTACGAAGGCTACCGTCCCGGTGCAGGTTGGGCGCTCACAGACAAGCGTACTTACCAGAACCAGGAACATCAGGACCGCCTCGACGCTGCTACTATCTACTCACTCCTCGAACAGGAAATCATTCCTCTCTACTACGCTCGCGGTGCCAAGGGTTACAGCGAAGGTTGGGTGAAGACAGTGAAGAACTCAATCGCTCAGATCGCTCCCCAGTACACTATGAAGCGCCAGCTCGACGACTACTACGATCGCTTCTACAACAAGGAAGCTACTCGTTTCAAGCTCCTCGCTGCTGACAACAACAAGCTCGCGAAGGAAATCGCAGCATGGAAGGAATGCGTTGCTGAACGTTGGGATAGCATCAATGTAGTTGCTTCTGAAGGTATGGAAAACCTCAACAACGTAATCTCTGGTCAGGACTTCACTATCAAGCACGTTATCGACGAACAGGGTCTCGACAACGCAGTTGGCGTAGAACTCGTAGTAATCGAAAATGTTGAAGGTAACGACGTTATCCAGACAACAATCCCCATGACTATGACAAAGCGCGAAGGCAACCTCCACACATTCGAGCTCACAACAAGCCTCGACGTTGCAGGTTCATTCAAGGTTGCATTCCGTATGTTCCCCGCAAACGAACATCTCCCCTACCGTCAGGACTTCGCTTATGTTAAGTGGTTTGCTTAAACCAAATCTATAGGTAAAAATATAGAGGGTGTGCCCGTTGAAAGGCACACCCTCTTTTTTACTTTTATGACAATAGTAATTTTTCTAATCGAAAAACAGACGTTTCAACTCATATACAATTTTAATAAGGTACGTCTCCTAAGGATGACTGTGGGAAACTAAGAGGATCAGGGAAATCTGAAGTTGAGGACGATGAATTAAGGTTTGTATTCATTGTAGAATTTATTTCTTCACCTGGAACAGGTATGTAAGCATCTTCATCTCTGTCTTGGAAACGTGTAAACTGGCCTTTAAATGAGAGAAGGACATCACCAACAGCACCATTACGGTGTTTTGCTATTATAATTTCTGCCATACCTCGGAGGTCACGACCATGAGCGTCAGCATAAATTTTGTAATACTCTGGACGGTGAATAAAGCAAACCATATCTGCATCTTGCTCAATGGCTCCAGATTCACGCAAGTCACTAAGTTGAGGGCGTTTGTCTCCATCTGTTCGATTTTCTACACCACGATTCAATTGTGAAAGTGCAAGAATGGGAATATTAAGTTCCTTTGCTAAACCCTTTAGGGCACGAGAAATGGTTGAAACTTCTTCTTGTCGACTACCATAACCCATTCCTGAAGCATTCATCAACTGAAGATAGTCAATCATAATGATTTGTACACCATGCTCTTGATGGAGTCGCCTCGCTTTTGTTTGAAGTTCAAAAACAGACATAGAGGGAGTATCATCAAGAAAGAGCGGTTTACCATAAAGTTTTTTCATACCACTGTCTAATCTTTGCCATTCGTCAGGGTTGAGTTGCCCGGTCTTGAGTTTTTCAGATTCAATCTCTGTAACATTAGAAATCACACGATTCATCAATTGGACATTTGCCATTTCAAGCGAGAAAAACGCTAAAGGAATCTCTTGATCAATAGCTATATTTTTAGCCATACTCAACGCAAAAGCAGTCTTACCCATGGCGGGACGAGCAGCAAGTATGACGAGGTCAGAAGATTGCCACCCAGAAGTCATTTTGTCAAGGTCTCTAAAACCAGTTGAAATACCCGAAAGACCATCACTACGCGATGATGCCTTTTTAAGTAAGGCATAGGCATCATTAAGAACTGGGTCAATCTGAGTGTATTGCTTCTTAAGGTTTTGCTGACTGAGTGAAAACAAACTTCCTTCAGCTTCCTGCATAAGTACATCAATATCCTGTGTAGGATCAAAAGCCTTTGTTTGTATGTTGCTCGTATAGGTTATCAACTGGCGAGCTAATGACTTTTGTGCTATAATACGTGCATGATATACTATATGTGCCGACGAAGATACCATGCCTGAAAGTTGTGTAACATAATATCTTCCTCCAGCCTCTTCTAAGGCTCCCATACGCTCAAGTTCATCAACAACAGTAAGAATATCTGAGGGCTTTTGTTGAAGATTTAAATGTGTGATTGCCTCATAAATGTATTTGTGACGCACATCATAGAAACTATCAGCTTTTAGAATGTCAGAAACTTGTGCATAAGCATCTGATTCAATAAGCAAAGCCCCAACTACTGCTTGCTCAAGTTCGAGTGCTTGTGGTTGAAGATGTCCAAAATTTTCCAGATCAGATTTAGGTTTACTTTTTGTCCTACGTTGTGTATTTTGTGGCATAATTAAATTCAGATATAAGGATTTGCTAATAAAAGTCTGTTTACTTCTCAATCACCTTGCTATAACACCCTAAGTTAGGAGCATCATGTTGGCGTAATCCTTCGCGATCATAAGGATAAGTTTGTTGTGTAATAGTTGGATTCGCCGTACCAACTGCTACGGACGCTGAGTCAAGATAAAAAGTGTATGTGAGACGGTCTAGATCGAAAGCAGGATAAAAGTTATCTGCCTTAGATACAGGATTGTCCGACATATCCCATAGGCAATTTACAATTTCAGGCGCTTCGTACCTTGGTGTATTAAGCAGACAATTTTGGAAAGAATAGTTAAAAGGAATTTCTTCGTTCCCCCTATTCCCCATAATTTCATCATCAGAATAACCTGTAATTATGGAATTCTGCACTTCCAATTGTTGAAGAGGATAATGCAAATACCCATTCACATTAGCAAATCGGAAAGCAACTCCCCTACCTGCGGTGAAAGCATAAAACTGACCAATAGTGCAATGAATAAAGCGAACATCACCACCTACGACTGACACACAATCTCCACCAGCATTCGTTATTTGAGAATTGCCCACATGTGCCTTAACGTTATATAAAGTTAAGTTATTTCCACTCATATTGTGGAGTATGGAATTTTCTATTCTTACTTTCTCAACATCAGTACTACTGCTATCACAAATAATACCGAAATCACCACTATGTATATCTGCATAGTTAATCGCATTACCGAAACTCTGTTCTTTAATATGAATTCCTCCCCATTGACCAGGAATGCAATCGTATGATTGGTCAGTAAACATATTACCCAATCTATCTCCACGGAACTGCACATTTGCTCCGACTTCTCCCTTTACGTGCAACGTACCATAAACAATAAGGGATGCATCTTTATGAAACAGCAAGCGAGCGCCAGGAAGAATGGTCAAAGTTACATCAGGACGAACAACAAGACTATCAATTATTTGATATGGTCGTTGTGGCTTCAGAGTTGTATTATCTGTAAATTCCACTCCTTGCAATTTTATGACATCAAGTCCATGAACCTCTAATGGCAGTTCCTGTACAACACCACTTTCTAATTGAAATAATAGTTTATCAGCATGTATAACGGGCGTATCTGAATCTTCATTTGGTGGAAAAGCATTTACAAAAATGCGCAAACTATCCCCAGAGCGAACTTCAAAATCAGTAGCAACGCCTTGTTCCAAACTTGTACCATCTACATTTACTCTAAACACACTTTTACTACCAGTCAGAAGAGAAACAGACGCTATGCGCAACGATGAACTATTGGGATTGTACACTTGAATAGTACGTGTATGAGCGAGTTCACCTGCAATAAGCGTATCAAAATCCAAAGTGTCAACGGAGAAGGTAAGCACATCTTGTTGAGAAGATGAATAATCCTCATCGCTTAAACAAGAAGAAAGGGCGAATAATAAAAAGAGGAACGAAAAAAATATACGCAATATCATGATTGAAAGAAAAAGAGGCAGGAACTGATTGAACTTACAATTCACTGCCTATTTATAAATCAACTTAAATGTCTCAAAAATTTGTTTAACAAGGATGATAAATCCTAGTTTTTTACACGTCATACGTACTTTGTATAAAACGAAAAACTAAGTCTCTTTAATTTCAAATTAAGTCTCAAATAATTGAAAAGAAAAGAGACTTAGTTTTTCCTATTTGAGGATACTTAATCTTAATGACTTGCCTCATTAATAGTTTTAATATCTAAAGACGATGGGAGTTGTTTATTAAGGAAGGGAACAGAGTCCATAACTGAATTAGGACTACATTTAAAGATGCTGAAGAGGCGCTTGCCTGCGAATTGTTGACTTTAACTCAGTTCCTTTATGCTTCGGACGCCATTCAAAAAGATCATCCTTATGAAGGGGACGAATATAATCAAACCACGTAAAGTTCTCCAAAACGGAATGTTCACGAGGCGCCATACCAATACCATAGAATTGACCAGAGGAAGCGGGTGTCCAAATACGTTGTAACTTTCGTTGCTCGAGCGACATCTTAAGTTTGGCGGTCTCCATGTAAAGTTGGTAAAGCACAACGCTATCTTTTTCCATCGGATACTGAATCACTCGAACATTGCCCTCAACTATGTTTTCATGCATGTTGCCGTCTTTAAAATATGCGCGCATTTGGTGACCACTCACTTGGTTAAAATGAATACTATCTACTTGTTCTACAAGAAGCGCTTGACGATTAATATAAACACTATCAACGCTTTGTTCATTAAAATAAATATCTATTTGCTCACCTAAAATCTGACGATTGTCACTCCAAACTATGGGGTCTTTAAAGAGAGAAAGTTGTCGTGATTGACTATCAAACGAAAGACTATCACAAACACTTTGTACATCTGTCTTATAGGCACGTACGTGATAATAACCTTCAACAATGCGACTTACGGAATCTGTATTCAAATTATAAGTGGTAAGTTTAATCGTATCAGCATGCATATAAAGTGTATCAGGACCAGAGGAATAATCCTTCACCAATGCACGGTCATAAACAAGCGCAGAACCAGTCAGCTCATTATACCAAACGTAATTACCTTGAAGTATATTCTTGTTCGCTTGGTCATGATAGTCAATGTTATTATAGGCAAACATATCACCGGACAATTTGTCATAAATGATTGTATCGCCAGTCATGACGCGATTACTTCCTCTCAAGGTTGAACGTTTATATAATTTAGCTAATTCTAAATTCGTATTGTAGTAACCGAGTTCTGTATCAATGCGATTCGCTCCATTGTGAATTTCTGAAGGACCTGTTACATATGCCCACTTTGAGTCGGTATTGTACTTTAATGTATCGCTATAAATTGTGTAATTAGGACCATTTAAAGTAACTCCAAAGAAGAAATTTGCATCCTTAGTGTCTGTAAAATATTCCCCAAAATCTGCAGTGAGTGTATTCACATCATCAACAAGTGTACCTCCTTCAAAAAAATACCCCTTATTCAACAATCTGTCATAGTCAAGACTATCCGTATTCAGTTTGCGATTGTGATGCGTTAATTCTACATTATAACGCATATATGCTATCAGATTTTCACCATCGTAATATAATGAGTCTCCGACAAGTGACAAAGTATCGCCTTGCAGAATGCGAACCTGTCCTACCGCCTCAAACGAATTTGTATTGGTGTAATAGACAGCACTATCGCAATACATATCAAAAGTGCCATGCTTGAATTTAACATTTCCACTCAAGCGGTGCGCACCAGGATATAGGTAATCATTAAACTCCATATTATCGGCACGTTCAATGATAATTCTATCGTTTTTATCCTTATTAGGATTCTCGATATTACGGGAGGACGAAAAAGCAGATGTGTGGACAAGACTCCCAATCATTAGGAGGAGTCCTGCCCAAACAACTGACTTTCTGTTTTTTGAACTATTCAAGATTTTGTGGTATTAATCGTTAGGTAAGTTTACATCCCCCAGTTGGGATATTCAAAAGTACAATTTCTCCACTCAGGATTGATACGAACAAACGTTGACTTTTGCTTCTCTTCAATCCATTTTTTTCGCATTTCCTCTCCCCTTTTTGACACAACAACATCCTTCAAAATTTGGAAGTCTTCAGTCATGTTGGCACGATGAGTCGGAATTCGCGATTTTAATTTAATAATTGCGCAAATGTCTTGCCCTTGATTGTTCTTATAAATGAAAGCTTCAGAAATATCACCTTCATTCATAAGTTCAACCTTACGTGCAATCTCTGCTGGCAAATCTTTCATGGCAAATCGAGAAGTAACCTTGCGAGTCATCATATCTGTGTTTACCATGATACCATGATTGTTACGCGTATCTTTATCATCAGAAAGTTGCATTGCACCTTCTTCAAAAGTAAAGGAACCTCTCTTAATGTCAGCAGCGATAGAATCTAAACGTGTAAGTTCCTTGGTAAACACACTATCTGCAATCTCTGGTTTTAGAAGTATATGGCGAAAATTTGCCTTATCCCCTTTCTTGTCAATTAACTGAATGATGTGATAACCAAACTCAGTACGAACAATTTTTGAAACTTTCTTCGGATCATTAAGAGCAAAAGCAACGTTTGAGAATTCAGGTACAAACTGATTCTTTCCACTATATCCCAACTCTCCACCTAATCTCGCCGAACCAGGATCTTGTGAATAAATTTTTGCAAGCGTTGAAAATTCAGTTTCTCCTTCATTCACGCGACGAGCAAACTCACGAAGTTGCTCTTCAATACGTTCAACTTCTTGTCGAGTGGCACGAGGTTGCGTAGTAATAATCTGCACTTCTACCTGAGTAGGAATAAGTGGCAAACTATCCTCTGGAAGTTTACTAAAATGTGCACGAACTTCAGCGGGTGTCACTTTGATATTTCCAAATAATTTACCCTCAATTTGTTGAATCATCGCTCTTTGACGGCAAGTCTTCTTCAATTTTTCTCTTAACTGAGGAATAGTTAAATGGAAGTGCTTTTCAACATTTTCTCTTGAACCGAGATTCTGAACAAAAAAGTCGATGCGTTCATTTGCCTCTTTCAGTACGTTCACTTCACTTACTTCAATAGAGTCTAAGGCAGCTTGATGGAGAAATAACTTCTGAATGGCTAATTGTTCAGGAATTGTGCAATAAGGATTCTCAAAAGGTTTCCCTTCCATCTCTGCCTGGAGACGTGTTTCTTCAACATCAGATAAAAGTATAGGGTCGTCTCCAACAATCCAAATAACTTCATCTATCACATTTAACTGTGCCTGAGTCAAAAGCGAGAAACTTGCAAACAGGGTTAACAATATACGTTTCATAGATGTTAGTTTATTTTAAAGTTTCAAGAACATCGTTAAAAATAATCACACGATCTTGATACTTCTTACGTAAATTTTCAACCCATAAAGCTTCCACCTTTTGTGTATAATCGTTTACAACATTTGATTTCACATCAAGGTAAGTAGTAGGTTGCTTTTTCACTTTTCCATATACATCATACATGGAATATTTACGCAATGTTTTTGCTTTTTCTCCCTTAAACTTTACTGCATCTATATACTTGTTTTCACCCTTCTTACACAAATAAGGACCTTGTACTAAGCACACTACACTATCTTTATTCAACTCTTCCTTAATAGCCTTTCTCCAATCCCCAGAAGCATTTTTCTTCAATATCTTCTTCGCTTTTTTAAGAACCTTTTTGTCATTTGCATGAATAACAAATCCATCAAAACGAGGTTCTTCCCACGCATACTGTTTCTTATTTTCCTTAAAGAAAGCATTCAAAGCAACAACATCTTCTGCCGCTTTATCCCACACATGAGATTTTGACACTTCATAAAGAAGAAGACCATCATAATATTCATTTACTAAATACTGCAATTCAGGGTTCTCAGCAACTCCTTGCGCTAATATTTGTTGCATAACATCTTCACGAGTGAGCGCACCATTAGAAGCATCAATCATCTTCTTAATTTTTGCTTCAGCAGAAGCTTCTTCTATACCTTGCTGCTTGAGAGCATCAATAATAACGTCCTTTATAGATTCGTAATTTTCAAGTGACTTACGTTCTTTCATGACAATTATATGATAACCAACAGGCGAGAGAACAGGTGCACACATTTGACCTTGCTGAAGTGCGTAAGCAGCATCTTCAAATTCCTTTATCGTATTACCAGGACCAATCCAAGGTAATAAACCACCATTACGCGCAGTGCCCTTATCATCACTACACTTATGTGCCACTTCAGCAAAATCAGCACCACCCTGAATCACATTATAAATCGAATCAGCCTTTTGCTTTGCTAATTTTCGTTCAGCATCAGTAGCATTTTGTTTTAACAACACAAGAATATGGGCAGGACGAATAAGATCTGCTCCATTGAGCATTTTTTTAATATCAGAATATTGCAAATATGCAATTGAATCAATAAACTCATTATCAATCATCAAAGGCGTAAGTTGCATGTCGCGATATTGTCGGAATTCCTTTATGAAAGAACTCAATGTATCAAGTCGTAACGCCTCTGCTTCAACAACCTTTAACTTATAGTCAACGTACATCTGAACATATTCATCAATCGTCTTGTGTTCAACCGCTCCGTCAACACTATTATTCTTGTTATAAGAATATTCAAATTCGGCCTTCGTAATTTTTTTACCATTCACTTCCATGAGCACAGGACTTGAAACCTGTGCATATGCCAAGAATGAGGAAGCTATGAAGCCTAATAAAAATGTTATTTTTTTCATATAAATGTTAAAACACGCTCTTATTTAAGAAGAAATGTGTAACTATGAAAATTATAAAGTTTGAAATTCTCTTCCACACCTTAGAATTTTCACACTTACACATTGTGCTCAGAAAAATCACTAATTATTAGTTATCACTACGTGAATAATTGGGAGCTTCACTTGTAATCGTGATATCGTGAGGATGACTTTCAAGTACACCTGCGTTGGTAATGCGTGTGAAACGTGCATTCCACAAATCCTTGATTGTTGCAGCACCACAATATCCCATACCTGAACGTAATCCACCCACGAGTTGGTAAATTACTTCTTGAACAGTGCCCTTATAAGGAACACGACCAGCGATACCTTCGGGAACGAGTTTCTTTGCTTCTGTCACACCACCCTGGAAATAGCGGTCTTTAGAACCATTTTCCATAGCTTCCAAAGAACCCATACCACGATATGCCTTAAACTTTCTACCATTGAAGATGATTGTGTCACCAGGAGATTCTTCACAACCAGCAACCAACGAACCAATCATTACGCAATAACCACCAGCAGCAATTGCCTTAACAATGTCGCCAGAATAACGCAAACCACCGTCAGCGATAAGAGGAACACCAGTGCCTTCAAGAGCCTTAGCCACGTCGTAAACGGCAGAAAGTTGGGGTACACCGACACCGGCAACCACACGTGTGGTACAAATTGAACCAGGACCGATACCTACCTTCACACCATCAGCACCTGCTTCAACAAGCGCCTTAGCTGCTTCACCTGTAGCAACATTACCTACAACGATATCCACATTCTTGAAGCGCTCTTTAGCAATCTTCAATCTATCAATTACACCCTTTGAGTGTCCATGTGCTGTATCAATAATGATTGCATCTACACCTGCATTTACCAATGCTTCCATACGGTCAAGCGTATCAGCAGTTACACCAACACCAGCAGCAACGCGCAAACGTCCCTTTTCATCCTTACAAGCCATGGGCTTATCCTTTGCCTTTTGGATATCCTTGTAAGTAATCAAACCGATAAGACGATTTTCCTTATCTACCACAGGAAGTTTCTCAATCTTATTTTCCTGAAGAATCTGACTAGCTGCAATAAGATCTGTTTGCTGTGTTGTAGTCACTAAATTCTCAGATGTCATAACTTCGTCAATCAACTTACTTGTTTCACGTTCGAAACGCAAGTCACGATTAGTTACAATACCGACAAGGTGCATATCATCGTCAACAACAGGTATACCACCAATATGATATTCACTCATTAATGCGAGCGCATCACCAACAGTTGAACCGCGCTTAATTGTCACAGGATCATAAATCATACCATTTTCAGCACGCTTTACGATAGCAACTTGACGAGCTTGGTCTTCAATAGACATATTCTTGTGAATAACACCGATACCACCCTCACGCGCAATTGCAATAGCCATTTTTGCCTCAGTGACAGTATCCATAGCTGCGGTCACAAAAGGAATCTTCAGTTCAATATTACGAGAGAACTTAGTACCCAAATTTACCATAAAAGGCAAAACTTCAGAATAGGCGGGAACAAGAAGTACATCGTCAAATGTAAGACCATCCATTACAATGCGGTCTGCAATAAAATTAGAAGCCATAACAATTTTGATTTAAGCGAAATAACTGTGGTTATTCAAAAAACCACATCTATTGGTGTTTTATATTTCTGCAAAATTACAAATTTTTCTTATATTCAAACATTCTTGGCATGCTTTTTTCACCGATAAATTTGGATTTACTAAAAATCAAGATTCTGACCTATAAAAGCAGAAGCGACCTCATATATAAATACGAATATCCGTTCATCATTCACATTACGCACCAAATCCACCCCTATCACAACACACTAAAAATCAGTTAGAAGAAATCACATCTTAAGGCACTAAAAATAAGTGAGACTTAAGAAAAACTAAGTGAGACTTAATTTAAATTAAAAGAGACTTAGTTTTTCTTAAAATACTAACAGAAATGAGCGTTACGAATTTCAACCTTAAAAACACCATAAGATTTTCAATTATACATTTAATTAATAAACTTATAAATCATCAAACGAGTTGCTCACTCCACCTTTTTAATGTAATTTTGCAGAATATTTAAAAATAGACACAATTCACGTATGAAACTATTATTGCTTCCCCTACTTTGTTCCGTTGCTTTATCCGCACAAGCAAATGACACAATCCGTGTTGAGCGTGTTGGAACAACACTTCCCACAACGATTACAGTTAGCGAACCATACCAAACAGACGAACTTGACAACAAAGGTAACAAGTACACATCATCTGTCTTAACAGACCATGCCACACGAGCATTCTCTCAACAAGCGATTGTAGAAACACTAAATAATGGAGACGCCATCACTTGTGTTGATAGCGCCCAAACATTGCGTGTGCTACAATTCAGTGTGCGTGCTGATCGTTATTCAAAAGCAACTCTTAACATCAAGAACTTAAAAAACTATAAAGTATTTGTAAACGGAAATGCGGGTTCTACATCCCTCACAATGACACCAGGGCATTACGATGTGCGCCTTGTATGCCTTTCTTACAAAGACTCAAAAGATAGTGTAAATATCAGCGTCATCGGGGATAATCTTAAAGGCGTCGAAGTTAATCCTACATCAAAGCGTCCATATTTAATGGCAGAAATGATGCAGGGTAAACGAACTTATAATGCGAAAATATCCCCATCAGGTAAGTACTTAGTAACTTATTATCAGCACACAAAGGAAGACGGCAAGAGTTTCTACCGCACTGTTATTAGTGAGACTGAATCACAAAAAAAGATTGCTTCCTACGATTCTTACGTAGATTATAATTGGGTAAAAACCAAGGATGCACTTTACTTTACGCGCACAAACGAGAATGGTAAAGAACTCGTTTTGCTCGATCCTGCAACAATGCGAGAAACGGTTCTTGCTGATGCATTGCCTGATGGCGGTTTCACACTTTCGCCCACACTTGATTACATGATTATTTCCAAATCGCAAGAAGGAAAGAAACCCAGCGGTTCACTCAAACAATTGCAACACCCTGACGACCGTATGCCAGGTTATCGCACTCGCACTTCGCTTTGGCGCTATGATTTCAAGGAACGTCGCATGCAACGTCTCACGTTTGGAAACACAAGCGTTAATCTTTCAGACATTTCAAACGACGGAAAGAAACTACTCTTGATGACTTCAACAATGGATCCCTCTCGAAAGCCATTCCGTCGCTATTCTGTTTATGTCATGAATGCCCAGACAGCAAAAGTTGACACCGTTATAGCAGACACCGCGTGGCTTGCAAGTGCAAAATTCTCACCAGACGCCAATCAACTCTTGATAAATGCCTCTACAACAGCATTTAATAATATAGGACTTGAAGTAAAAGAAGGTCAACATCCCAACACTTTTGACCACCGACTTTATCTTCACGATATAGCCACTAACACTACTACAGCATTGCTTCCTGGTTTTATCCCATCAGTAGATAGTTATTCGTGGCACCCCACTAATGGTTATATTTACATAACTGCATCAGAAGGATGTGACCGTAGCATTTGGCAATTAAACCCCAAAACCTTAGAGGTGGTCAAGTTTAACATGCCCCTTTCTTACGTTTCGTCATTTACTTATGCCTCACTTCAAAAGACTCCCACCGCGGTAGTGCTTGGTCAAGATGGAGGTGAACGT
>CALCUV010000264.1 GCA_937906765.1 uncultured Prevotella sp. | reverse complement strand
GGGTAAGGATGATGAGTCTACTCAGTTGGACTATACTGGTGAAGTACACATGAATGCAAATACGCAGACAGATAACTCTTATTATCCCCACACTTTGACTTCTGAAAACTGGAGCAGTGGTATTGACAAGACTTCAAACAGTGACTCTAAGAACTTTAGCTTCACAACTCGTCACTCTTTGGTATTCAAGCCTTTCTTCTACGATGATAGACATTCATTCCAGTTGATGCTTCGTGGTGAAATGGGTTCAAGTGAAGGTTCTAACCAGAATCTTTCTTCATCAGGTATTAGTGGCGGTATTACTGACCCCACAGTTCCTGGTTATCTCACAGGTTCTTCTTCTGGTACTTGGAAGGGACACACAATGTCTGGTATTGCTAGTTTGCACTACTCATTCGGTTCTAAGTATTCATTGAGTGCTACCCTCCGTGCCGACGGTTCTACAAAGTTCGGTTCTGGTAACAAGTGGGGCTTCTTCCCTGGTGTTTCTGCACGTTGGAATATCTCTGACGAACGATTCTTTGAACCTCTCCGTGGTGTTATCAGCATGCTTTCATTCCGTCCAGGTTGGGGTATCGTAGGTAACTGTAGCTTCGGTGAAGGTCTTATCTATAACAAGTATGGTGCTTCAGGTTCTTATAACGGTGTTCAGGGTATTGCTCCTACAAACCTCCGTTTGACAGAAATCCGTTGGGAAAAGACACAGTCTTGGAACATTGGTACTGACTTACACCTCTTTGACGGTCTCTTCAAGTTGGACTTCAATGCTTATAAGAAGAAGACTACAGACCTTTTGAACTACGGTGTTCGCATTCCCTCTTCTACAGGTTTCAGCAACTTGAGCTCTGCTAACGTAGGTTCAATGGAAAATGAAGGTTGGGAATTGTACATCAACACTAAGGACGTGTTTAAGGTAGGTAAGTTCCACATGAACTTCCGTGTGAACTTCGCACAGAACGTGAACACAATCACAGAAATGGATGCTAACGTGTTGGCTGCAGCTAACGCTGACTACAATTATAACAACCATACTTACGTAAAGCGCGTACAGATTGGTCACGCTCTCGGTGGTATCTACGGTTTCCGTTATAAGGGTGTTTACGCTTATGACTATGACCACAATGGTTACTTCCTTGATCAGTCAAAGAACGAATACTACGATGCTAAGGGTAACGTAAATACTGCAGCTGCAACAGGTAAGACCGCTCCTATCGCTCGCGATGCTGAAGGTAATGTTATTTACGACAAGCGTGGTAATCCTCTCCCCATCTACTTCAACTATGGTGGTAGAAACTATCAGTTCCAGGGTGGTGACGTGATTTACGAAGATATTAACCATGACGGTAATATTGACGAACTTGATATTGTTTACCTCGGTGGTTCTAACCCCGACATCAATGGTGGTTTCGGTATTGACTTCACTTATGGTCGTTGGCGCTTGAAGACAAACTTCAACTTCCGTATCGGTAACAAGATTTTGAACATGGCACGTCTCTATGCTGAAGACATGCGTACAAACAAGAACCAGTGTGCTTCTGTTGCTCACCGCTGGCGTAAGAATGGTGACGTAACTGACATTCCTCGTGCGATGAACGCTTCTGCAGGTACTTCTTACAATGCATTGGTAAGTGACCGTTACGTAGAACCTGGTGACTTCCTCCGCTTCCAGTATATGCAGATTTCTTACAGTGTTGATCCTGCTAAGTTGAAGAAGTTTGGTTTGAGTCAGTTGAATATTGCAGCTTCAGGTAACAACCTTATATTCTGGACAAAGTATTCAGGTACAGACCCTGAACACTCTGCAAATGGTTGGAATCCTTGTGTTGACAATTCTCAGACTCCCCGTTCACGCTCATTCACATTCAGCTTGAACTTTGGTTTCTAAAAAGTTAAAAGTTTAACGGTGGGCAACCCCTTGTGGGTTGCTACCGCAGACTTTCACAATTAACTTATACTACAATGAAAATTACAAATATTTTCTCAAAACTTTTTCTTGCCGGAGGTTTGATGTTGACAGCGGGGATTACGTCATGTGATGACTATCTCACCGTGTTGCCTACAGACCAAATTACAGAAGAAGACTTCTGGAATGACAAGAATGACTTGGATAACGTGCGTGCAGCGGCGTATGCCAAGATGATTTCCGGAGGCGTAATCGACCGCATGTTCTTGTGGGGTGAGGTTCGTTCAGACAACTTGAAGCTCAACAACTTGAGTCGCACAGATATTATGTACTTACAGGAAGGGGTGTTGCAACCCACTGAAGGCATGTTTGACTGGGCTGAATTCTATACAGGTATTAACTATTGTAATAAGGTATTAGAATATGGTGAGAAGATGGTTGCTGACGGTCGTGACCCCAGTTTCTCTCAGTCTGACTGGAATCCCCTTAAGGCTGAAATGCTTGCGCTCCGCTCACTCTATTATTTCCACCTTGTTCGCGCATATCGTGATGTGCCTTTCGTTGTTGAATCTATCTCAACTGACGCAGAAGCAAAGCGTGCAAACACTCCCCAGACTAAGGGTGTTGTAATTCTCGACTCACTTCTCGTAGAATTGGAAGCAACTGTAGATAAGGCTGCTGAAAACTATGGTTCTGTGACGAACAATAAGGGACGCTTCGGTAAGCGTAGCATCCACGCGCTCATGGCAGATATGTACTTGTGGCGCAGTTGCTTGCTCCGTTCTTCAAATGCAAAGGGTGACAGTATTGCTGATGCAAGCAACCAAATCACTCACTGCTTGAATAAGGCGATTGAACATGCTGACTATGTTTTGGACGATATTCAGAAAGAATATGATGAAGATCAGGCTGAGAATCCCACTACTTCAACAGTGAAGAAGGATCACCTCACCATTGATTGGCTCACCGTTCCTGAAAACTACAGCATGACAGACGTGGTTAACTCTACCATCTTTGGTGTGAAGAATGCCACTTATGAGTCAGTGTTTGAATTGCAATTTGACGGTACGAATAATAAGACCAGCACTATTGGTAATTACCTCTCTTCTTACGGAACTACATTGTCAACAGGTCCCCTCGTTGCAGGTAATATCTTGATTTCAGGTCTTTCATCTTATGAATCTGAAAAGGGTTTTGGTAAGGCAGACAACCGTCTCCTTTCTTCAATCATGTATGATCCCGATAACAATACAGGTGCATATCCTGTTGTAAAGAATGTGGCACGTGACATCATGTATAATAACCGTGAAGACATGACTGAGGGTGCAGAATATCAGTACCGCAAGAGTGCAGATATGGATGCAAACTGGCCCGTATATCGCGCTTCAGACATCATGTTGATTAAGGCAGAAGCTATTGCTCGCTTACATTCAGGCGTAACAATTGCTAATTCAGATGCTAATTCTGACGGTGCTACTAATCGTTCTGACGTTACAGATGCTAAGCAACTTCTCGTGATGGAAGGTTATGACCTTGTTAACGCTTTGTTCAAGCGTAGCAACCCCACACTTAAGAATCCTGATGAAGGCGAAACTGTAGATAATATGAGTCAGCGTCTTACTGTAAACTACCCCTTAGGTCAGTCAGGTGCAACGCTTCTCACACTTATCTATAACGAACGTCAGCGTGAATTCGTTGGTGAAGGCAAGCGCTGGTATGACCTCGTTCGTCAGGCAGAATATGAAAACTCAACAGCAAACGTGTTGTCTTCTCACATGGCTGCAACAAACATTGTAAAGAATCGCTTGAAGCAACTCTATTCAATGTATAATCCTATTTACGCTGAAGAAATGAAGATTGCAGGTGTTGAGAATGGTGGTGCTTTAGTGCAAAATCCTGTTTGGGAACGTTACAGTAAGTAAACTGAAATGGGAATACGGTAAATTAAACCAATAAGAATGGTTACATTATTACATAAAATCCAAATTCTTTGTAATATTGTTTCAATTTTAATAGACATTGTTTTGACTTACCGTATTACCCTCACAAACGCTTGAAAATTAAGATTATGAATACATCTTTTTTCTTAAACAAAAACCTTGTGAAGGTTGCACTTATGGCCTTTTGTGCTACTGCAACATTCACAATCAGTAGTTGTGAAGAAGAAATCGACTCCTCAAACTTTGCGATTAAGAAGGAGCAGACACTTGCCGACATTCTTGATGAAGACAAGAACCTCTCGCTCGCTCGTGACCTTTTTAAGCGCGTACGTCTTGGTAAGGCCGATGGTTCTTCTATCTACAGTGTACTTTCTGCGCGCGGTAATTACACCGCTTTCGTTCCCGATAATGTTGCCATTGAGAATTATCTCAAGAAACTTAAGGTAAATGACATTAACGAACTCACTGACGAACAGGCACAGTTGGTGGCTTATAGTTGTGTGATTGACAATGGCGACCAAGACGCTTATGAATCAACACAGTTCCCCATCAGTGCAACGTTTAACTTGTCCAATCTCTTTGACCGTCTGTTGACTTGTGAAGAAATTGATGATACTGTAAAACGTGTGAAGTATGATGAACTTACCAACATGCCTGAAATGGTTGATGGTGACACTGTTTACACGTATTATCCCATTTATCACAAGATTGACCGTGCGTCATGCGTTATGATTGCTGACCGTGAAGCGTCTAACGGTATGCTCCACGTGGTTAGTGAAGTTATCGCTCCTACTGCCGACCGCGTTCCTGAAGTTATTCAGAATGCAAGCAACATGAAGATTATGTCACGCTTGCTTCAAGAAACGGGCATTTCTTTGCTCCTTCTTGATGAACGTGATGCGGAATATGAACTGGTGCGGGCTAAACTGGTTGGGTATTTAGACGATCAACATCCCTGGCGTAGGTGATGCATCAATTCCCTTGAAGCGTTACATCAAGTTCACTGGTTTTGTTGAAACTGACTCCATCTATCACAGCAAGGGCGTACCCGCACTTGACTTGGACGAAGACGGCAACATCCTTAACTGGGACGAAGTGCTTGAGGCAGTTAAGCAGATTCCTGAAATTGTAACTGCTTATGGTGTAGCAGATGACAATTTGAAGGATCCTAACAATGCACTTTATAAGTTTGTGCAATATCACTTCATCCATGGTCAATTAGCTCCTGGTAAGATGGTGATGCACTGTAACGAATTCCGTTATGACTATGGTGCAGATGCTAAGAATCCTCAGATGTTGAATATGCCTATTGACGTATGGGATTACTATACAACCGTTGGCGAAACACGTCACCTCTTGAAGATTCTTCAGAAGGGTGATGCTGGTAATTCGGGTGCAGAACATCCTGTTTACATCAATCGTTTCTGTACATATCAGAATGGGTTCAAGGATAAATATGACGTAGAGACAGTTCTTGACGAAGGAATAGAAGTTTACGAAACACAAGCTCTCGACCCC
>CALCUV010000263.1 GCA_937906765.1 uncultured Prevotella sp. | reverse complement strand
ATTGTGCCTTGTCGCTCATTGCTCTTGAGACAGAACTCAAGACGGTTGACCGTTCTTCCATCTTCCGCACCTTAAACCTCTTTTTGGAACACCACCTCGTGCACCAGGTGGAGGACGGCAGCGGACAGACCAAGTTTGCGCTGTGCGAGGAGCACTGTCGATGTGGCGAGGAACACGAACACGCCCTCTCCGACTTCCATGTGCACTTTTATTGTGAGCACTGCCAGCGCACGATGTGCCTGCATGACGTGGCCATTCCTGACGTAGCATTGCCCGAAGGGTTCACGCTCTCGTCTGCCACCTTTGTGCTCAAGGGCATTTGCGCAGAATGTCAGCAACAACCTTAATTTTCGCACTCACAAAACTACATAAATAATGAGAATTTCACATTTTGCCTTCACCCTCGTATTTGCGCTTACGTGGATAGGGTGTAACACGAAGAACAACACGATAGAAGACCACTGGGAAGACACCGTCGAGCAGGCGGAAGACATTGCGGACGCCGCGGAAGACTTGACCGATGACGCGGCTGATTATATTGAGGATGCCACCGAGTTTGTTGAAGACATTTATGACGACGTTGAAGACGCCACTAAGAAAGCCTCTAAAAAAGCAAAGCGTGCCAAGAAGAAACTTGAGAAACAACTGAAGCAGCAGGCGGCAGAATCTAAATCCGCTACGAAAACGTCAGGGCGCAAACTGGAACTTCCTGGGCGCATGAAGCGTACGCCTGAGCGCATTGTAGAGCATACCGGATTCACACTCTCATTCAATCGTGAGCACAACAATCCCAACTGGGTGGCATGGGAACTTACAGCGGAGGAAGCCAATGGCAGTTTGCCCCGTGCCGATGATTTTGAACCCGACCCCTTGCTCCCTTCCAATCATCAGGTGGAGCATGCGGATTACACCCGTTCGGGTTACGACAGAGGGCACATGGTTCCTGCGGCAGACATGAAGTGGGACTCGAAAGCGATGAACGATTGTTTCTACATGAGCAACATCTGTCCGCAAACGCATACGTTGAACGCCGGAGGTTGGGAAACTTTGGAAAGTGCGTGTCGCCGTTGGGCAAAACGCGAAGGTAGTGTTTACATTGTGTGCGGTCCCGTCTATAAAGGCACCAAGCACAAGACGATTGGGAATAACCTGAAGATAACAGTGCCCGAAGGGTTCTTCAAGGTTGTACTCTCCATGCGTAAGGGTGAGGAAAAAGCCATTGGTTTCTACTATGCCAACTCCAACGCCAAGCAAAAGATGGAAGAAACTGCCACCTCCGTGGATGCCATTGAGGAACTCACGGGAATAGATTTCTTCGTAAATATTGACGACCACCTTGAAGAACGCCTTGAAAGCACGTTCGCGCTAAAGAAGTGGAAATAAATCCAGAATAGACGTCATCTATGAAGAATAGATGGCGTCTGTTTGTTTCTATAAACTGATGCGTGTAACTTTGCAAAAGCATCAGTTACATTGCTTGACGTTTACTATTTCTTTTGACATAAGAACAAAAGAGCATAATTTAAACTATTGCTATCCAGTAAACACCTCTAACTCTCATAATATTAAGCTATTCGAACAGTGTCCCACCCCCAGTTAGCAGATTTCCCCTGAAAGGGGATAAATCCATTAGTCCAGGGCAACGCCCTGGGTGTTGTTGTAGTCAAGGCTCGCGCCCAGAATGGGCAAAAGCAATTATAAACAAATAGACATAAAGGCTTTTGCTCTTTCAGAGCGCACCCCCACACGTCCACCGCCCAGGGCGTTGCCCTAGGCTGGATGCTTATTGGCCTTTGCCTCCCATTGGTCAGCGACCCTTGGTTCAGGCCGTTACTTCTCAAAAAGTTTACCGGACACCAATATAAGCGATAAATTTTACCAGACAATAATAAAAATTTTACCAGACACCAAAAGGTACATTCGTCATTCAGACGTATGCAGGTGTACAGAGGTTTTGTTCTTATGTGCTGCTGTCAAAAAGGTTTATGCGGAGGAGCAATAAAAAAGCCCCTCTGAAAACCAAATGTGATTTTCGGAGGGGATGTCATCATTTATATTAATAGACTTAGAAGCGTGCAGAGATTTGGAAATCTACGGTGTTGAAGTGGTTGTCGGCAGGCGAGGGGTTGCGGTCAACGGTGTAAGTGTAGTTGAGTTGCATCATGAGGTTCTTGCCGAGGTTGTAGTTGGCAGACATGCACCAGTCGGTCTTGAGTGTGTTCCATGAACGTGTGTCATGGCGGTAGCAGTCCCACTTACCATATACCTTGAAATTCTTTGCAACGGGCACACCTACGGTTGCATACCAACCTTCGCTGTGTTTGGGCGCGCTGGCATTGTTGATGGCGCCTCCGTAACTATACATGTATTCCGCACGAACGGTCCACTTGTCTTCATATTTCACACCGAAGCCCATGCGCTTGCGGTCAATTTGGTCTTTTGTGTTAGCCTCGTTGGTGTAAGTGCCGTTCCAAAGGAAACCGCCTACTTCGAGTTTCTTTAAGGGGCGAAGCCAAAGTCCTGCGATGTAGTCCTTGTCTTTATCTTTGTCTTTGTGGTTAATGCCTTGACCGTTGAAGACTCCGAGTTGGTAATGGAAAAGGTAGTGTCCCTTTTCGCCACCTACCTTGAAGAGGTCACCCTGAATTTGTGCACCGAGGTCACGACCGCCACTGCTGTGCTCTCCACAACGGTCGTTCATGAGGAACTTGAGGGTTGCTTGTGAGTAAGCGCCATGACCGATGGCGAGGGGCGACATGGGATTTTCAAAACCGAAACTACGCTTGAATTGTCCCACTTTTACGCGAAAGGCGTCGTATTTTTGCCATTCTACAAAGGCGTCAAGAAGGCGCGCACCCTTGTCTACACCAGGAGCACCGCTCACTTCGCCCTGGAAGCGGTAGAAGAAATCTTTATAGACATAACCTGAACCATAAATACGGAGGTAGCGCATATCAAAACCGCCATTATCGGTGACGTTAGCCTTGTCGGTGATGCTATACTTACCCGTGATAAATCCGCCAACGGAAATTGTGGGGTCGGCTTTCTTGATGGCCTCAGGTGCCTTCTGAGTGGCGAGACTAAAGGTTGTACCTTCCTTTTCTCCGGGGTGGAGCGTTTCGGCGAATGTTGCCAATGACGTGGTTGCGCAAAGCGCAAGGGTGAGGATTGATTTCATATAATGTGAGGTTTTGAGGTTAAGAGGTTCTGAGGTTCTGAAGTTCTGAGGTTCTGAAGTTCAGAGGTTTTGAGGGGGTTGAAGACAGAAGAACAAAATATATAAGGTTCTGAGGTTCTGAAGTCCATCCGCGCAATCCCTGAACAAGCGCTCGTTGAACGTTGATCGTTTAACGACCATGCGGAGTAAAGCACTGCGCCAGCTTCTTCGTTAAACGTTCATCGTTCACCTTTCACCTTTCACCGTTTTGAGGTTAAGGGGTTAAGAGGTCGGCAACTACAAACGTGCTTCCGCCAATAAAGATAACATCTTCGGGCGAGGCATTATTGCGAGCGGCTTGGTGTGCTTCTTTAACTGAGGCAAAGGTACTACCTTTTAAGTTAAAATTTGTTGCGATTTCCAATAATTTTTCAGCTGGGAGCGCACGATTGACCGATGCTTGCGTAAAATAGTAGTGCGCTTGCTTAGGGAGAAGGGCAACCACGTGGGTGATGTCTTTGTCGTTCACCATGCCGAAAATGATGTGCAAGCGTTTTCCCTCATCGATAAATTTTTGCAGACGCGGTGCGAGGTATTGCCATCCGCCTATATTATGCCCCGTGTCGCAAATGGTGAGGGGAGAGGTAGAGAGGGTTTGCCAACGCCCCATAAGGTGGGTGAGGTCGCACACGTGAGCAAGTCCTTCACGGATGTGTTCGGCAGAGATGCTTAATTGCTCTTGAAGGATGTTGAGCGCCGTGCAAATGGTGCGCAAGTTCTTTTCTTGGCAATCACCTTTGAGTTGGAAGTCAATGCCTTGCACATTTTCAAAATGATCTTCCGCAAAGTAAAGAGGAGCATCTTCACGTTTCGCCACCTCAATAAATACAGGGTCGCTCTCTGCTCCATGTTCGCCAACGACGATGGGTGTGGAGTTCTTGATTATTCCTGCCTTCTCCGTAGCAATTTCCTTTAGCGTTGAACCGAGGAATTGCGTGTGGTCAAAGCTGATATTGGTGATAACGGAGAGTAGGGGGCGGATGATGTTTGTGCAATCCAAACGCCCTCCGAGTCCAACTTCAATTACGGCAATGTCCACTTCGTGGTCGGCAAAATACTTGAATGCCAGTGCTGTGGTGAGTTCAAAGAAAGAGGGGTAGAGGGGTTCGAAGAAGTGGCGATGGTTTTCTACAAAGTCCACCACATATTCCTCTTCCATCATCTCGCCATTCACGCGGATGCGCTCACGGAAATCAACCAGGTGGGGCGATGTGAAAAGTCCCACCTTATAACCCGCCGATTGGAGTACGGCGGCAAGAGAGTGGGAGGTAGAACCCTTCCCGTTGGTGCCACCTACATGTATCGTTTTAAACTTACGATGGGGATGATCAAAATAGGCGTCAAGCGCTTTTGTGGTTGACAAACCCTCTTTATACGCGCCTGCCCCAATGTTTTGAAACAATGGGGCAGCTGCGTAAAGGTAATTTATGGTTTCTTGGTAAGTCATAAAGAAAAGGAGAAATGAGAAAGGAGAACCGAAGGTCGGCGTTCGAAGGGACTAAAGCCAAATGAGAAAGACCGTGCGGAAAATAATGCACCAGCCATTTCTCTTTTTAGGAGTATGGAGAGAGGATAGGGGAGAATTTCCATGCGCCAGCACTTTCTCCTTTTTCCTTTCTTATTTCTCCTTTAACTAAAGTATCCTCTGAAATTCTCGAAAATCTTGCGCTTGGATGAGGGAGACGCCTTGAGATTGTCGTTGTCTTTCATGCTTTCAAACGCCTTCTTTTCGTCCTTGCTCAATGTTTCGGGAATATAGACGCTGATGTTTACGATAAGGTCGCCCTTGCCATATCCATAACCCTTAACGGCAGGAAGTCCCTTGCCACGAAGACGGAGCACGGTGCCGGGTTGTGTTCCCGCCTTAATGTTGATGTTTGCCTTTCCGTCGATGGTGGGTATTTGTGCCGTAGTGCCGAGTGTGGCTTCCGATACGGTGAGGAGGAGGTTGTAGAT
>CALCUV010000262.1 GCA_937906765.1 uncultured Prevotella sp. | reverse complement strand
GCTCTCCCCTTAAGATAGGGGGAGTACCTCCGTAGGAGGGGAGGGGGTATGATGACTTTCTTTGAGTATCCCTCTGCATTTTCGCAGTTTCCCTTAAGATAGGGGGAGTACCTCCGAAGGAGGGGAGGGGGTATGACACGAATGTACTATGCCGACCTCTTATATTATCTCCTTTCTCTTTCATCCCCCTCAATATTTAAATAAAAAATGCTACCTTTGCAAGTTGAAATGTCTGCGCATAGATGAAGGATAAGATAAATATCTATGGCGCGCGGGTTCACAATTTGAAAAATGTGGACGTTGAAATTCCGCGCAACAGTCTTACCGTTATCACTGGTTTAAGTGGTAGCGGCAAGAGTTCGTTGGCATTCGACACCCTCTATGCTGAGGGGCAGCGTCGGTATATTGAGACGTTTTCTGCCTATGCGCGCAACTTTCTGGATAATCTGGAGCGCCCCGATGTGGATAAGATTACGGGCTTAAGCCCAGTGATTAGCATCGAGCAGAAGACAACGAACAAGAATCCGCGTTCGACGGTGGGCACGGTGACGGAAATTTACGATTTCCTCCGTCTGCTCTTTGCCCGTGCGGGAGAGGCGTATTCGTACTTGACGGGTGAGCGCATGGTGAAGTACACCGAGGAGCGCATTCTCCGACTCATCCTTGAGGAATATGCTGAGCGCAAAATCTATCTGCTTGCGCCGCTTGTGCGCAACCGTAAGGGGCATTACAAGGAGTTGTTTGAAAGCATCCGCAAGAAAGGTTTTCTTCATGTTCGCGTAGATGGTGAACTGCGTGAGGTGGTTCAGGGCATGAAACTCGACCGCTATAAGAATCATGACGTAGAGGTTGTTGTCGATCGCCTACTTGTGCGTGACAAAGATGAAGAGCGCTTGAAGAAAAGCGTACACCACACCCTTGAACAGGGAGATGGCCTCATGATGGTGCTTGACATGAGCGACGAAGCGGGACGTGCGCGCTACTTAAGCAAACAACTGATGTGCCCCACCACAGGTTTGGCCTATCGTGAACCAGCGCCGCATAACTTCTCGTTTAACTCTACGAGCGGTGCCTGCCCAAAGTGTAACGGTCTCGGTTATGTCAACGTCATTGACTTTGAAAAGGTGTGCCCTAACCCTTCTCAATCCATCCGTGAGGGAGCTTTAGCGCCCTTGGGCAAATATCGCAACGCGCTTATCTTTTGGGAGGTGGAAGCAGTGCTGATTAAGCATGGTGCCACCTTAACGACTCCCGTTGAGGAGTTGCCCGAGGAGGCGATTGACGAAATCTTGAACGGCAGTCCGGATCGTTTGCGCATCCCTGCAAGTATTGCGAAGACAAGTGATGATTACTACGTAGAGTTTAACGGACTCGTGAAGTACATTCAGCAGATGGCGGACAGCGAAATGACTGCGGCGGCGCAGAAGTGGGCAGACCAATTCTCGACTACGGCAGAGTGTCCGCAATGTCACGGAGCACGCCTCAACGCTGAGGCACTTTCCTACCGCTTTGCGGGAAAGAACATCTACGAACTCGCTTCTATGGACATTCAGGAACTCTATGAATTCTTAGAAGGTGTAGAAGAGCAACTCGACTCGAAGAGCAAGGCGATTGCTACGGAAATCTTGAAGGAACTGCGTACGCGTTTGAAGTTCCTACTCGACGTAGGGTTGAACTACCTTTCCTTATCGCGCTCCACAATGACCTTGTCGGGCGGCGAAAGTCAGCGTATTCGCCTCGCCACTCAGATTGGGTCGCAACTCGTCAACGTGCTCTACATCCTGGACGAGCCCTCCATCGGATTGCATCAGCGCGACAACGTGCGCTTGATTGACTCGCTGAAAAGTTTGCGCGACACGGGCAACACGGTGGTAGTTGTAGAACACGATGAAGATATGATGCGCGCGTCGGATTACGTTATCGACATGGGTCCGAGAGCAGGACGCTTGGGCGGAGAAGTAGTATTTCAAGGTACGCCCGAAGAAATGCTCCGCACGCATACCTTAACGGCGGGTTACTTAAACGGCGAACTCGCTATTAAAGTTCCCAAAGTGCGTCGCTCAGGTAATGGCAAGTTTTTGCGTCTTAAAGGTTGTCGCGGAAATAACCTGAAGGGCGTGGATGTTGACTTCCCCTTAGGCACATTACTTTGCGTGACGGGCGTTTCGGGTTCTGGAAAATCCACACTCATTAACGACACGCTCCAACCCATACTCTCGCAACACTTCTACCGTTCCTTGCGCGAACCTTTGGCGTATGATAGCATTGAAGGGTTAGAACTGATTGACAAGGTGGTAGCCGTGGACCAAAGTCCTATTGGTCGCACCCCGCGTTCAAATCCTGCCACCTACACAGGCGTATTCTCTGACATCCGCACCTTATTCGTGGAACTCCCCGAGGCTAAGATGCGTGCTTACAAGCCTGGGCGCTTCTCCTTTAACGTAAAGGGTGGACGCTGTGAAACGTGTAAGGGCAACGGTTTCAAGACCATTGAAATGAATTTCTTACCCGATGTTTACGTGCCCTGTGAAGCATGTCACGGCAAGCGTTACAATCGCGAAACACTCGAAGTGCGCTTCAAGGGTAAGAGCATTAGCGATGTCTTGGATATGACCATCAACCAAGCGGTTGAGTTTTTCGAAAATGTGCCCCACATTCTGCACAAAATTAAAACTTTGCAGGACGTCGGACTTGGTTATATCAAACTCGGACAAGCCTCAACCACACTCTCGGGTGGGGAAAGTCAGCGCGTGAAACTCGCTACGGAACTCTCCAAACGCGATACGGGACAAACGATATACATTCTCGACGAACCCACTACGGGTCTCCACTTCGAAGATATCCGCGTGTTGCTCGGTGTACTCAATCGTTTGGTAGAGAAAGGCAATACGGTCATCGTCATTGAGCACAACCTCGACGTCATTCGCTCTGCCGACTACATTATAGACATGGGGCCCGAAGGCGGTCGCGGAGGCGGTCAACTCATAGCCTGTGGCACCCCTGAAGAAGTTGTGAAGAAGGGCGTAGGTTACACAGCCCAGTTCCTGAAGCAGGCTTTGGAGCGATACAAGCAGTAACGCTTAGACCTTTTCGTAAAATCGCTACAACCTTATAACCTCAAAGCGTAGCGACCTCATAACCTCAGAAAAATATTTTCTTAATTTAATAACACTTTAACTCTTAAAAATTTATGTTTGAAGGACAACCTAAGGGCTTATTCGCCCTTGCCCTTGCCAATACCGGAGAGCGTTTCGGTTACTACACGATGTTGGCAGCATTTGTGCTTTTCATGCAGGACAATTTCCTTATGGATGGTGCAGAAGCGGGAAGTTATTATTCTAACTTCTTGAT
>CALCUV010000261.1 GCA_937906765.1 uncultured Prevotella sp. | reverse complement strand
AAATCGCTCGTCCAAGAAACCAAAGTGCTACGCAAGAAAGTGGGCAAACGCAATCAGATGATAGGTGAGAGCGCTGCCATTGCTCGCGTGCGCGCAATAATAGACAAGGTAGCTCCCACAGAAGCACGCGTACTTATCACTGGTTCCAATGGCACAGGCAAAGAAGTCGTAGCCCACCTCATTCACGAGAACAGCCAACGCGCCAATGCAGCAATGGTAGAGGTCAATTGTGCAGCTATCCCCAGCGAACTGATTGAAAGCGAACTGTTCGGCCATATGAAAGGCAGTTTTACTGGAGCAGTCAAAGACCGTGCAGGTAAGTTCGAGCAAGCCGACGGAGGCACGCTCTTCATGGACGAAGTGGGAGAACTTCCCGCCTCCACCCAAGCAAGACTCCTGCGTGTGCTTGAAACGGGAGAGTATATTCCCGTTGGTGCCAGCCAACCCCGTAAGACGAACGTGCGTATCGTGGCAGCAACGAACGTAAATCTTGAAAAGGCCATCGCCGATGGGCGTTTCCGTCAAGACCTTTACTATCGCTTGAATTGCGTAACGATTGACGTGCCCCCCTTACGCCATCGTGGCGAAGACATTCTCATGCTCTTCCGCATGTTTGCGCTGAACATGTTTGAAACCCACAAGATTCCGCCCGTACGCCTCACTCCCGAAAGCGAACAACTCCTTCTTGCCTACTCATGGCCCGGAAATGTGCGCGAGTTACGCAACATCGTGACCAACATGAGCATTACGGCGGAAGAGCGCACTATTACGCCCGAGATTCTTTCCCGCTATCTGCGCAAAGAGACCCATCGTGGCGAACTCGAAATAGTCAAAAACGAAGAACCAAGTTCGGGCGGGCAATATGAAAAAGACCGCGCGTTTATTCTCAATATGTTGCTCCAACTTCGCCGTGAGATAGACGAACTTAAGCATGCTTACAAGTCGTTGAGCACCCCACCCACATATCTGCCAAAGCAATCAAATGCGCGCTCTTCGGAAACCTCTGTCGCCCTGAAGGGAGATTTTCTTGACACAGACGGAGTGGAACTTTGCGATGCCGAAGAATGGGCGGATGAAGTGGGGGAAAAGAATGCGCCCATCTCTGACCCTCTCAACCGCATGGAGCGCGAGGTCATTCGTCAGACTCTTGAGGAATGTAATTACCATAGAAAAAAAGCGGCAGATTGTTTAAATATCTCAGAGCGTACACTTTACAGAAAAATAAAAGATTATGGCTTGGAATAAATACAGCATCTGTGTGGGCATCTTCTCACTCATTTTGTTGGGCATAACGGCTTGTAAGGTAAGTTATAAATTTACCGGCACGTCAATCGATTATAACGTGATTAAGACGTTACAGATTGACAACATAGCCAATCGTGCTCCCTACGGATGGGCACCTATGGAGGCCATTTTTAATAATAAATTGCAGGACTTGTATGCCAATCAAACGCGACTCGAATTTGTGAAGCGCAATGGTGATCTTCATATCGCGGGAGAGATTACGGGGTACGAGCAATATAATAAGGCCGTTTCGGCAGACGGATATTCTTCGCAGGTGCAGTTGAAGATGACGGTCAATATCCGATTTGAAAACAAAAAAGCCAATACGGCGTGGGAAAAACAGTTTTCCGCAACCACCCAATACGATGCTAATCAGCAGTTAGCGGCTGTTCAGGAAGAACTTGTGAATGAAATGGCGCGCGACATTGCTGAGCAAATCTTTAATGCAACGGTTGCCGATTGGTAAAACTTTCGTAAGCACGTTTTTCAAGGATCTATTAACGTGACTATGTGCTGAACTGGATGATGACTCGCACATGCTCATCCTTCAGCGTCCCTCATTATTTCTTATTTCCCATTTAAATTTCAAACGTGGATTTAAAAAATCTCATAGAACACCCCGAACAACTGAATAAAGAGACGTTGCATAAATTGCGTGAGTATGTAGCGGTAGCACCTTACCATCAGGTGGCACGCTTGCTCTTCCTGCAAAATCTCTTTCTGCTTCACGACGCAACATTTGGTGATGAACTGCGTCGTGCTGCACTCTTTATTCCCAATCGTAAGGTGCTTTTTGACATGGTTGAGGGGAATAATTATGAAATACGCTCAGTGGCGAGTGCCGTAAAGAAAGAGGCGGATAAAACAGTTGAATCAGCCGACCGCACTCAGAGTCTTATTGACTCCTTCCTCGCAACTACGGTGGAGGCAGGCGTAGAGCGTAATCGCAAACTCACTACTGCTGATGCCACAACGGATTATGCTTCCTTCCTTCTCGCAATGGATGACATCGCTCCCGAAGAAGCGCATGCCGATGAGCGAATTGACACGTATCTTAACCAAGCGGGTGAGCGCATTGTCTTACAAGAAGAACCAGAGTACACTCCCGAACTTCCTGAAAACGAAGTTTTAGGGGCTGAAGAGGAGTATTTTACCGAGACTTTGGCAAAAATATATGTCAAACAGGGTAATTATGACAAGGCAATTGAAATTATTACTAAGTTAAATTTGAATTATCCGAAAAAAAGTAGTTACTTTGCAGACCAATTGCGTTTCTTACGCAAACTACAGTTAATAAATAATAAAACTAAATAACTAAAACAATGTATTCAGTACTCGTAATTTTGGCTGTAATTGCAGCAATTTTGCTCATTCTCATTGTGCTCGTTCAAGAGTCAAAGGGTGGCGGTCTTACTTCAAACATGGCAGGTGGTAACTCTATCATGGGTGTACACAAGACTACAAACTTCGTTGAAAATGCAACTTGGACACTTGCGGCTTTGCTCGTTGTGTTGAGCATCGTTACTCACTTCTGCACTCACGAAACTAAGAGCGTAGATACAGTGGTAACTGAAATGAACGTACCTGCTCCTGTTGCTGCTCCTGAAGCAACTGCTCCCGCACTTAACTTGGAAACTCCTGCTGCTCCCGCAACTCCCGCGGAAACTCCCGCTCCTGAAGCAGCAAATTAATCTCTTTACACAAAAAGTAAGGCGCATTCAAACACGTGTTTGAGTGCGCCTTATTTTTGTATCCCTTTTTCGGTAAACAAAGAGTAACAGATTTGTTCTTAAGTCTCACTTTGTTTTTCTTAAGTTTTACTTTGTTTCTGCTATAACTGAAAGTGTTCTTTGTGGTTGGAATTAATGTGTGGGTAATCGGCAGATTGTTATGATGTTATCTCAAGTCTTCAACCAGTTCTAAGATGCGCGTGACGAGGCGTGGCAATGCGTAATTGTTAAGTTCGGAAAGGGGGACGATGAAGGTGTCCTCCTGAACGGGAGGTGGCAATGGCGCAGCAGTTCGTAACAAATAGGCATCCGTGTGAAGGTGTTGATGACTGAGCTTATGGACAAGGTTTGAGGTGATAGGAGTGAGGGTGGCTTGCGATTTAAAGAAAGGCGCTACAAATGGGTGCTTCCAAAGTGCTTTTTCTGTCAAAGGCGCAATGGTTTCGATGAGCTGTGGTTCGTAAAGGCCTTGCCAAATGTCGCCCTTGGGACGGCGGTGAAGCAAGATGTCCTTCCCGTCCGTCAAAAAGATATAGGTGAAGAAGCGATTGCTCACTTTCGTGCGCTTTTCTTTCACGGGAAACTCCTCCATTGTGCCCTCGGCATGCGCCAAACAAGCATGCGCCAAGGGGCAAGCGTCACATTGCGGAGCGCGAGGCGTGCAGATGGTGGCGCC
>CALCUV010000260.1 GCA_937906765.1 uncultured Prevotella sp. | reverse complement strand
CGGGTTTCGACTTTGAGCGTAACCAAAAGATTGAAGAAAATTATCCTGAAATATAAAAAACGAACAATATGGACATCAAGATTGAAAAGAAACCGTGGTACATCCGTTACCGTTATTATCTGTTGGCAGGTGGTGCGTTCATCATCTTCCTCGTTTACGTCATCTCCCTTTCATTGGGACCGAGAAAACTGCGTGTAGATACCGACAACATCCAGATAGCCGAAGTGAAGAACGGCAAATTCATGGAATATGTGGATGTGGAAGGATTGGTGCAACCCATCCTCACCATCAAAGTAAACACCCGCGAGGCGGGAAGTGTGGAACGCATCGTGACCGAAGAAGGCTCGATGATGAAGAAGGGCGATACCATCCTGATACTGACCAATCCCGACCTGATGCGCGAAATAGAAGACCAGCGCGACGAGTGGGAAAACCAACGCTATTCGTATAAGGAGCGTGAAATAGAGATGGAACAGAAGAGCCTTGCCCTGAAACAACAGGCACTCCAGACGCAATACGAAATGAGTCGCCTCCAGAAGAGCTTTGGACTGGAAAAGGAAGAATACAAGATGGGTATCAAGAGCAAAGCCCAACTGGAAGTGAGCGAAGACGAATATAATTACAATGTCAAGAAAACTGCCCTCCAGATGGAAAGCCTGCAACAGGACTCCGCCATGACCATCATCCGCAAGGAGCTTCTGCGCAACGAAATGGAACGGGGACAGAAGAAGTTCCTCCGCAGCATGGACCGATTGGAAGGCCTGATTGTCCGTGCACCGATTGACGGACAGTTGAGCTATGTCAATGCCACTCCGGGCCAACAAGTGGCTTCGAACTCGAACATCGCCGAAATCAAGGTGCTCGACCAGTTCAAGATTCATACCCAACTGAGCGAATACTACATCGACCGCATCACCACCGGCCTTCCTGCCACCGTGAACTATCAAGGCAAGAAATATCCGCTGAAGATTACGAAGGTAGTGCCCGAGGTGAAGGACCGCAAATTCGACACCGACTTGCTTTTCACCGGTGTCACACCCGCAAATATTCGTTTGGGCAAGAGCTATCGCGTCAGAATAGAACTGGGGCAACCCGAACCTGCTGTGGTGATACCGCGCGGCGATTTCTTCCAGAAAACAGGAGGGAAATGGATCTACCGTGTGGAGGGCGACAATGTGGCACGTCGTGTGAACATCGTCGTTGGGCGACAGAATCCCCATCAGTATGAAATCATCGAAGGGTTGCACCCCGGCGACCGTGTCATTGTCAGCGGTTACGACCGCTTGGGCGATGTGGAAGAGGTTGTTATCGACGATTGATGTCACAATAGCTATAATATCTCGTTATCAATAAAACACTTGTTATGACACTACATCACTTAAAAACCTCCTGGCGCAACCTGCTCAAGTATAAGGTGCAAAATGCCATTTCCATCCTCTGCTTAGCGGCAGGTGTGGTACTTTTCGCCATCACGGTGTATTTCATGTACGGCTTCGGGCGCTCCGTTTATTATAATCAGATAAAACAGGACCTCGCTTCATTCAGTGTATTAGCAACTCCTAATGAAGAAACGCAGCGACTCAGGAAGACAGGTTCCTTCCCGCCGAATGCACAACTGGACAATGATTTCTTCAATCGCTTGCTCAGCCTGAAACTCCCTGCAATGGAAGGACTACATGGTTATGTACCCATTACGGGATTGGACCAGACTTTCTACGACAACACGGACCAACCCAAGACCTGCGGTTGCTATTACACACATGCCTCGCCGCGCTACTGGATGTACTACGGGTATCGCTCTGCCATAACGGGCGAACCTCTCACTGAGTTGGAGGAGAACGACTGCCTCATCACCGACGACCTGAGTGCCCAACTCTTTGGAGAAGGCACCGACCCCCGCGGTTTTGAATTTGCAATGGTGGATGGCACTGGGAAACGCCCCATCCGCGACGTCATAAAGGTGACCGACTATCTGGAAGCCCATGCCACAAATGCCGTAGTGATTATCCGCAACGACCCCGGAACTGCTTTAGAAAACAGAAACGGGTTTACCGCAGAATTAGCCGAGGGATACACGGGCGAGGACTTGCTCAAGCAACTACAAAGCGCCTTTCCCGAATACACCTTCGTGCTACACTATCGGGGCTTTGACAACGATGAACTCTTCCTCATCATTCTCATTATCGGGGTGGTGCTTTCGTTAGGCGCCAGCGTGCTTATCATTGGGGTGATGGGATTCCTGAAAATGGAATTGCAACTCTTCTCCCTCCGTTCGCGCGAAATGGCACTGCGCCGCACGATGGGCGCTCGCACTTGCCACCTCTTCATGCTCCTTGCCTGGGAAGTCATTATCGTCTTTGCGCTGACCTTACTTGCAACCGTGGCGCTGACCTACTCTCTGGCAGATTACGCACTCCCCATCCTACAGCGCATTCAGAAGCAACTGAATTTCGATGTGGACTTCATCCTGAACCTTGAACTGTGGATAACGCTCGCCACCCTCTTGCTCGCCCTCATCGTAGCCTTTGCCACCGTTTACCGCCAGTTGCGCATTCCCGTAGGTATGCGAGTGGGGCGCAGTCACCGCACGATGACGAGGGGACAAGGTTTTATGCTCACCACGCAACTCACCGTGAGCATGTTCCTTACCTTTGCCGTTCTTGGCATGATGTATGTGTTTGGTATCATAGAGAAACAGGAAAGCGGAGGCATCTCAGAAGACCGCACGCCTTACCAACAGGCCATCATGATTCCCCAACCTACTTTTGAAATTGCCATTCCTGACTTCCCCAATCGTTTGGCGCAAAACAGGGACGTAGAACACGTGGGGTATAGCATTTACAGCAATGCTGAAGTAGCACCAGACCAACTCGACAAAACACTGGTGCGCAATTTCTGGGCCTATAATAATAATGAAGGTACGGTCCAGGGCTACGGTTACAGTTTCCTCTCCACCAGCGAAAATCTGATTGACCTCTTGAAGGTAGAGATTACCCCCAATCTCCCTGCCGATAGCACGGTGCACGGCTTTTACAGCGCCATTTACGTACGCACCGAGCATGCAGAGCGGCTGCGCAAGAAGTGGAACCTTGACGTTAGCCGTGATGTACAGGTGCGCCCGCTCTACAAGCAACGCTCCTACACACTCATCGGTTATGCTCCTGCCCTTCCGGGGTATCGTCATGGTTCTAATTCTTGCCCTTCCTTCTGGATGGTGGATGAAGACATCGACTGGCGTGATTTGCGCAACTTTTCGGAACTGGGTTCGCACTCTCCGAATCCTCACTACATCCTGTTCCCCAAGGAGGGTAAGTACAATAAGGTGAAGGACGACATCACCGAACTCTACCGCGAAGCACGTCCGGGCGACCGAAATATCCTGCCGATTCAGAATCTCGCAGATGAGTGGTTTAACCACATGCGCATGATTGAAATGATGCGCCAACTCTGCCTGATTCTCGTCATCGTGAGTATTCTCTGCATCGTAGCAAGTGTGTATTCCGCCATTGCCCTTGAAAGTCGTGGGCGACAGAAGGAAGTGGCACTCCGCAAGATTCACGGCGCACACACTCGCGACATCATCCTGCTCTTCGGCAAATATTACCTGCGTCTGCTCGCTATCAGCGCCGTAATCGTTATTGTCGTTTCCACCGCAACTATTGTAGCGATAAACGAGTTAGACGGAGACATAGGCATACTTGATGACCTCCCCTGGCTCTTCTTCTACCTCATCCTCGCCATCCTCATAGTCGTCGCCATTACGCTTCTCACCATCAGCAACAAGATTTGGAAGGTGAGCAAGATTCAACCCGCGGAGGTGGTGAAGAAAGAGTGATGGGAAAGGAGAAAGCAGAAAGGAGAAAGGAGAAAGAACCGTGCGGATGGTTCTCAAAACCTTATAACCTTACAACCTTATAACCTTACAACCTTATAACCCTTACACCCTCAAAACCTAAAAACCTCATAACCTTTTAATAAACAACAATTATGATTACCTTAAAGAACATCAAGAAAGTATTTGAAACTGAAGACATTCAAACTTGGGCACTCCAAAATGTAGATCTCGAAGTGAAGGAAGGCGAATTTGTTGCCATCATGGGACCTTCGGGCTGTGGTAAGTCCACCTTGCTCAACATCCTCGGTTTGCTCGACACGCCCACACAAGGAACTTACTTGCTCAACGGTGTTGACGTGAGCACCATGAACGAAGACCAGCGCACAGACATCCGCAAAGGAAAATTAGGATTTGTGTTCCAAAGTTTTAACCTTATCGACGAACTCAACGTGTCGGAAAACGTGGAACTCCCCCTCATTTATATGGGTGCGGGCAAGAAGGAGCGCCGTCAGAAGGTGAAGGAAGTTATCGAGCGTGTTGCCATGTCGCATCGCGCCCAACACTTCCCCTCACAACTCTCGGGCGGTCAGCAACAACGCGTAGCCATTGCGCGTGCCGTAATCGCTCGTCCGAACATCATCCTTGCCGACGAACCTACGGGTAACCTCGACTCAAAGCACGGCGCAGAAGTAATGGACTTGCTCAAGCAACTTCACGCCGAAGGCACAACCATCGTAATGGTAACCCACTCCCAACACGACGCCAATTATGCCGACCGCATCGTGCGCCTCTTTGACGGGGAAGTGGTTGCGGAAGTGGAAATGTAGGGGAAAGGAGAAATCAGAAAGGAGAAAGGAGAAAGAACCTTGCGGAGTGAAGTCCCGGACGGCGCTCTCCCCCTGTTTATAGGGGGAGTACC
>CALCUV010000259.1 GCA_937906765.1 uncultured Prevotella sp. | reverse complement strand
GCAAGAGCATATTTGAAGCATGTGCGCATCTCTCCCCGCAAGGTCCAGATCGCTTGCGATCTGATCCGCGGTAAGGATGTCGCAGCAGCAGCTGCCATTCTGATGAATACTCCAAAGATAGCAAGTGAGCATCTGCTGAAGCTCCTCAAGAGCGCAGTTGCCAAGGGATATTGCGACTGGAAAGAAATTAAAGTAATCGACTAAGATTAATAACTATGGCAAAGAAAGCAAAAGGTAACCGCGTTCAGGTGATTCTCGAATGCACTGAACACAAAGAAAGTGGTCTTCCTGGAACTTCTCGTTATATCACTACGAAGAACCGTAAGAACACTCCCGAGCGTATGGAGTTGAAGAAGTACAACCCCATCCTCAAGCGTATGACAATTCACAAAGAAATCAAGTAAGAAATAAGCCATGGCAAAGAAAGTAGTCGCAACTCTTAAGACTGGCCAGAACGACGGCCGTTCTTACACAAAGGTTATCAAGATGGTTAAGAGTCCCAAGACTGGTGCTTACATCTTCGATGAACAGATGGTTCCCAACGAAGCCGTTAAGGACTTCTTCAAGGACTAATTACAAGTTAAGATTTTGTCTTCGTACAAATCATACAAACTCCTCACCTAGTGGGGAGTTTTTTTGTTTATTTAACATTAAAAGAGTCAAAAGTTTTTTCTAACTTTGCAGAAATAAATTCGTGTTTTACAAACTCTTGTACACATAACCGCAACCGTTAGTGTACACCAAACCACAACTGATTGTATAGACACGACACATTAACTTAAATAGACAATAAATAGACACTACAAATAGAACTATACATATGGGATTTTTTGATTTTTTCAGTAATAAAAAGGAGAACAAAGAAGTTCTTGACGCAGGGTTAGAAAAGACAAAGCGTAGTGTATTTGATAAACTCACACATGCAATTGCAGGAAAATCAACCGTTGATGATGAAGTTTTAGACAATCTCGAGGAAGTACTTGCTACCTCAGACGTTGGTGTTGAAACAACGCTAGAGATTATTAAAAGAATCGAAGCACGTGTTGCACGTGATAAATATGTAAGCACGAAAGAACTTCACACCTTGCTGAAAGAGGAAATTGCGGCATTATTGGTGAAGAGCGGTAATGAAGATGGTATGTCTTTCGACCTCCCCGTAGACCACAAACCTTATGTAATTATGGTGGTTGGAGTTAATGGAGTGGGCAAAACAACAACTATCGGCAAACTCGCTTATCAATTCAAGCAAGCAGGAAAAAAAGTATATCTTGGAGCGGCAGATACTTTCAGAGCAGCGGCTGTTGAACAATTGGTCATTTGGGGAGAACGTGTAGGAGTTCCTGTAATTAAACAACAAATGGGAAGTGACCCTGCAAGCGTAGCATTTGACACGATTAAATCTGCCGTAGCTAATGATGCAGATGTTGTAATTATTGACACCGCAGGTCGTCTTCATAACAAAGTGGGTTTGATGAACGAACTTACGAAGATCAAGAATGTAATGAAGAAAGTTGTGGATAATGCTCCCGATGAAGTTCTCCTCGTCCTTGATGGTTCAACAGGACAGAATGCCTATGAACAAGCAAAGCAATTCACAAAAGCGACAGACATTACTTCGCTCGCTATAACAAAATTAGACGGAACAGCTAAAGGTGGTGTTGTCATTGGTATTTCTCACCAACTTAATGTGCCCGTAAAGTATATTGGACTCGGTGAAAAGATGACAGATTTACAACCCTTCAACAGAACTGAATTTGTCAATTCTCTTTTCGAAGGTTCCTCATTATAAATCTGCACTTCAGTTTACAACTACAATGCCTACTATAGACATCATCACCATGGGTTGCTCAAAGAATCTTGTAGATTCAGAGCACTTAATGAAACAATTTGAAGCCCTTGGATATACTCTTTATCATAATCCCGACGTGATTCACGGCGACATTGCCGTAGTCAACACATGCGGATTTATCGGTGATGCCAAGGAAGAATCCATCAATATGATTCTCGAATTGTGTAACCTTAAGGAAGAAGGTGAACTCAATCGAGTTTATGTTATGGGATGCCTTAGCGAGCGTTATTTAGAAGAATTGGGGCAAGAGATTCCTCAGGTAGATAAGTTCTATGGCAAGTTCAATTGGACAGAACTACTCCAGGATTTAGGTGAAACCTACAACGCAGATCTTAAGAACAAGCGTGTACTTACAACCCCACCCCACTATGCTTACATAAAGATTAGTGAGGGATGCAATCGTAAGTGTGCCTATTGCGCAATTCCGATTATCACAGGTGCTCATGTGAGTCGCCCGATGGAGGAAATCCTGAACGAAGTTACACTTTTGGTGAAGCAAGGCGTAAAGGAATTTAACATCATTGCACAGGAACTCACATTCTATGGTTTAGACCTTTACCAGAAGCAGATGCTCCCTGAACTAATTGAGCGCATGGCAAAGATTCCTGGTGTAGAATGGATACGCCTTCACTATGCTTATCCCACGCACTTCCCCATGGATTTGCTCCGAGTGATGCGCGATAATGAGAATGTATGTAAATACCTCGACATTGCCCTTCAACACATTTCCGATAATATGTTGGCGCGCATGCACCGCAACACGACCAAGCAAGAAACACTCGAACTTATCGAAGCGCTACGTCGCGAAGTTCCTGGTATATGCATTCGCACTACCCTTATGGTAGGTTTCCCTGGTGAAACAGAAGAAGACTTCAAAGAATTGTTAGAATTTACGCGCAATGTTCGTTTCGACCGCATGGGAGCTTTTGCATATTGCGAAGAAGAAGGCACATTTGCCGCCAACAATTATGAAGACAATATTTCCGAAGAGGTAAAGCAAGAACGCCTAGACCGCTTAATGCTTCTTCAAGAAGGCATCTCTGCTGAACTCTGCCAGGAAAAAGTTGGCAATATTTATAAGGTTGTCATCGACCGCAAAGAAGGCGATTATTACATCGGTCGCACAGAATACGATTCACCAGAAGTCGATTGCGAAGTTTTAATCCACCAAAATGAAGGCGAATTGCAACTTGGTACGTTCTACAATGTTAGCATAACCGCTGCTGAAGAATACGACCTTTACGGAACACTCGTCTGAAAATGCGCCTATTATCACTATGAATAGCAAAGAATTTTTCGCAGAAATAGCCTCAAGAACAGAACTATCTCCCAAAGAAGCACAAAACTTAGCAAATGCCCTATCACTTGCCATTGCCGACAATCTAAACGAAGGTGATAGTTTCAGCATTCAGGGATTTGGAAGTTTGGAGGTAAAAAAGAAATTAGAGCGCGTTATGGTAAACCCCACCACGAAGCAACGCCTTCTAGTTCCCCCAAAACTTGCTATTTCTTTTAAAATGAGCAACGTGCTCAAAGACAAACTGCAATCATTATGAGCAGGAAACTCCTCCCAGCAGATTTTATAGACCTCATAGCACAAAATCAAGGCATCACGAAGAAAAAAAGTGAGGCCTTTATTCGTGCATTCTTTGAAGTCATTGAAGAGGGACTTAAAAATGATAGTTTCGTTAAAATCAAAGGATTTGGAACATTCAAACTCGTGAGTGTGAGCGAACGCGAGAGCGTAAACATCAACACAGGAGAGCGCTTCCAAATTAGCGGACACACGAAAGTTTCTTTTCTTCCCGATACCGCTTTAAAGGAACTCGTCAACCGCCCCTTCAGTCACTTCGAAACATGTGTAATCCCTGATTCTGCAACAATTGAAGAAATCGAATCGATAGAAGATGAGGTTCAAGAAGACTCAGAATTCAAAGAAGAACAAACAAACGATGAAGAGGAGTTGCTCGTACAAGAACATATAACTGAAGCAACGACTAATCAGCCACTAGAGTCTTTAGAGGAAAGAGAAGAACCCTCAAGACAGGAAGAAACAACGGCGCCGGAAGAAACAATCGCCCCCGAAGCCCTTACAACTCCTGAGAAAACAACACCTACAGAGGAAACCGCACCCCTTGAGGAAACTACACCTACTGAAAGCCCAACCATTCTTGAGGATTCTACTTTAATTGAAATGCACACTGAAGAAAAAAGCACCGGCACTCTGACGTTGCAAGAACAAGAAAGCCCTCAAAACGAAGTTGCAGAATCCCCCACATCATCCTCTGACGACTCTGAATTAAATCAAACCGAAGATAATAACGACTCTTCATCTGACGAAAACTACATGGACACCACCAACAAAAGCCATAAATTCCGTTGGTTGCTCATTGGTTTCATTTGGATACTCACCATCATTATCAGTTACCTTGCAGGTTATCACAAAATCATTCCACTTGAATCCATATATCACCACGAAACCCAACAGACAGTTGTTAAAGACACAATCGTAAATACAGCGCAAGAAGACTCCATCCAAATCCCGACCGATTCTGTAATCTCAAACACGCCCCAAGATCTTCTTCCCGAAGGTGCCGACACACTCTCGGTAATTAGAGGTATTGACAGAAAGACAGCCGACAAACTCGCAGAGGGACAAAAGCAAGTAAACGTAGGCAGTTTCCTTATCATCGGAACCTATGCCACTCACGTTTTACGTTCTGGAGACACGCTCTATCAAATAGCGCGTAAAACGTATGGTCATAAAGATTATGCAAAATATATTATACTATACAACAATCTAACCCCTCCTTACAATCTCCCCTTAGGCACTGAACTCCTTCTTCCGCAATTAGTAGAGAAAGAAGAGTTTGCTGATATACCCAAAATACAATGAAGAAGCAAGTAACTCCATGAGTCATAAATCATAGATTCAAGTTGTATTCCATGTAACTAAAAAATGTCGTGGTTGAGTCACTAAGTTAAAGTGTTTCAACCACGACATTTTTTAGTTCTTAAAATTCTCATACTTGAATTTTCATTAAACAAGAACGTACCTTATATTCGGGAAGAGCGTATAAATAATTTCGAGATAATTCATCTATAACAATACTAATAATCTGACACTTACAATATATTATTAACGATATAATATAAGTATGTTTTATACTTCTTCATACGTGGTTAGAAATAGTTTCAGGGGACAACGTCAGTATTAATGCAAGAATCGAGACATGCAAATTATAGGCAATCATCAACGTAACAAATCTCAAGTAACTACTGGTTCTAAAAAGGGAGTCAAGGTTTGACGCTTCAACAGATTTACAAAAAACTATTAGTTACTTTGTTGAGACACTTAGTAACATATTTTCAACAAAGTAACTAATAATTTTCACTACATTTGACTTTGAGGAATCATTTGCATATATTATGTCATATCAAAATAAATAAGTAAATTTGCACTGCTTATTATGAACCTTTTACAATAACTAAAATAGACATGACAAATTTCCCTAAACTCGTTAATGCCATCATTGACGGAATACAAGAAAAGAAGGGGCGCAGCATCGTGGTTTGTGACCTCACAAAGTTTGACACTGCTCCCGCACAATACTTCGTTGTTTGTACGGGCAACACACCCCAGCAGGTGGATGCTATTGCGGACTCTGTAGAAGAATTTGCACGCAAGCAGGCGGGTGAAAAACCTGCCACCGTAGCAGGTTTGAACAATGCCATTTGGGTGGCTGCCGACTATGGTACATATCCTCGTGCCCGATGCGCGTGAATTTTACGACATCGAGAACATTTGGGCGGATGCCAATATTACAGAAATTCCTGATTTGGATTAACCTGACACGGTTTTAAGGTTATAAGGTCACTTTGCTTTTAGGTTTTAAGAATTGTCACCTTATAATAGTAGACAAGTTAACCAGGCACGAATAGACAAGAAAGTAATCAAGTTCAACGCTTAATTACCCCCGCACGGTACTACTCACTACTAACTACTCACTTATAACTCCCACAATATATGCCAACTCCCCAACAACCCCAACAGGGAGGTGAGAAGCCCAAGATGCCACGCTTCAACCTCAGTTGGATATACATCATTGCCATCGGTGCGCTCATCTATATGATTTATAGTGGAGGCGACGCTACGGGTGGCATCAACAAAGAAATCAGTTATTCTGAATTCAAGACCTACGTCCAAAAGGGTTATACCAACGATATTGTTGTTAATAAGACGGATGGACAGGTGAGTCTTGTTGTACTTGGAAAACACATTCAAGAAGTGTTTAAACAGAATGTGGACCAAACCGGTAAGCACCCTACGCTTTCGGCGCGCTACCCTAGTCCTGACAAGGTTGATGCGTTCTTGGAAAGCATTGATTATAAAGGAAAAGTAACCTTTAAGGAAGAAAGTGGTTGGTTGATGAGCATACTCGGCACAATCCTTCCCATCTTCTTGTTCATCGGTCTATGGTACTTCATAATGAGACGCATGAGTGGCGGTGCTGGCGGTGGTGGCATTTTCAATGTTGGCAAGAGTCGCGCCCGCCTCTTCGACAAGGGTTCTGCTGAAAAGCATGTCACCTTTGCAGACGTTGCAGGTCAAGAAGGTCCCAAGCAAGAAGTCAAGGAAATTGTAGACTTCTTGAAAAATCCCCAAAAGTACACCGAACTTGGCGGTAAAATCCCCAAGGGTGCTTTGCTCGTGGGTCCTCCGGGAACAGGTAAAACATTGCTCGCGAAGGCTGTTGCAGGTGAAGCAGACGTTCCCTTCTTCTCACTCGCAGGTAGTGACTTCGTAGAAATGTTTGTTGGTGTAGGTGCAAGTCGTGTACGCGACCTCTTTGCAAAGGCGAAGGAAAAAGCGCCCTGCATCATCTTCATTGATGAAATTGACGCCATTGGTCGTGCACGCGGAAAAAATCCCTCGTTCAATCAGAACGATGAGCGCGAAAGCACACTCAACCAGCTGCTCACAGAGATGGATGGTTTTGGCAATAACTCTGGGGTAATTATCCTTGCGGCGACCAATCGCGTAGAAATTCTTGACGAAGCATTACTCCGCGCAGGACGTTTCGACCGTCAGATTCACGTAGAACTCCCCGACCTTCAAGAGCGTATCGCCATCTTTGGTGTTCATCTCAAACCCTTGAAGAAGGAAGAAAATCTCGACATCGACTTCTTAGCACGCCAAACTCCTGGTTTCTCAGGTGCCGATATTGCCAACGTATGTAACGAAGCAGCCCTCATTGCGGCGCGCCACAATAAACCCGTTGTGTCAAAGCAAGACTTCTTAGACGCCGTTGACCGCATCATCGGTGGTTTAGAGAAGAAGACTAAGGTAATGACGAAAGCGGAAAAGCGCACGATTGCCATTCATGAAGCGGGTCACGCCAGTGTTTCTTGGCTCTTGGAGCATGCCAATCCCCTCGTGAAGGTAACGATTGTACCCCGCGGACAGGCACTCGGTGCTGCGTGGTACCTTCCTGAAGAACGCACTATTACGACCAAGAATCAGATGTTGGACGAAATCTGTGCGACTCTCGGTGGTCGCGCTGCTGAAGAACTCTTTACGGGTAACATCTCTTCGGGGGCGCTCAACGACTTGGAGACGGTGACTAAGCGTGCTTACGGAATGGTAGCATACTTGGGTATGAGCGATTCGCTTTCTAACCTCTGCTATTACAACAATCAGGAGTATGGTTTCACAAAACCCTATTCTGACAGCACCGCCGAGAAGATTGACGCTGAAGTAAGCAAACTCATCCAAGCGCAGTACGAACGTGCTAAGCGATTGCTCAGTGAAAATGCCGAAAAGCATGCACAGCTCGCCAACCTCCTTTGCGATAAGGAAGTGATTTTCACTGAAGATGTAGAAAACATCTTTGGCAAGCGTCCTTGGAAGAGTCGTGCCGACGAGATTCTTGAAGAGGAGCAGAAGCCCGAAACTGAACTTCCCCTCACCGACCGCACCGAAGAACTTGAAGCGGTAAAGCAATTGATTGAGGAAGAGCGCAAGCAAGCTGCAGCTGAGGAAGCGCAAAATGCTGAGTAGATTATCTTTTGTAGAGATTATAGTAACTATAGTTTATACAATAGTGCCTATAGTACCTGTAGAAAAAACAACATAACATCGAATGAAGAATTTCATCATCCGCGCCATCACTGGCCTTACCTTTGCTGCTGTGCTTATTGGTAGCATACTTTACTCTCCCTACTCTCTCATCATGCTCTTCAGCATTGTTGCCGCTTTGTCTATTTGGGAATTTGGCACCATAGTCAACAATCATGCTGGTGCCTCAATAAACCGCATGATAAGTGCAGTAGCAGGTTTTTACCTTGTCTTCGCCGTAGGATGGTATCAACTCGGATTGATTTCAGGACGTGAATTCACGCCCTACTTGCTTACACTCATTTATTTATTAGTGAGCGAACTCTATCGTCAAGAACCTAATCCCTTGAAGAATTGGACATACGCCTTTGCTTCACAGATGTACATCGCACTTCCCTTCGCCTTGCTCTCTGTGTTGGGATTGCATTACGATAGTTTTGCCAACAAGATGCAGTATGACTTTATCTTCCCCCTTTCTGTCTTCATATTCCTTTGGATGAGCGATACGGGTGCCTACCTCGTAGGAAGTTTGTTAAGTCGTTACTTCCCCGCAAAACTCTTCCCCCGCATTTCTCCCAAGAAATCATGGGTAGGGAGCATTGGGGGCGGATTGCTTTGTCTAGCAGCAGCATGGGGCATCTACGCTTACGAACCCAAGTATATGGAACTCTGGCAATGGATGGGTTTGGCACTCACCGTATGTGTGTTTGGCACATGGGGCGACCTCGTAGAAAGTCTTCTCAAACGCCAAGTAGGCATCAAAGATAGCGGAAATATTCTTCCCGGTCACGGTGGTCTCCTTGACCGTTTCGACTCTTCCCTCCTCGCCATTCCTGCGGCGGTAGCATACCTTATGCTCATATGCTAAAGGTGATAACGGACGACAAATCGATTGAAATAAATTTACTTTAATAATTGAAGTGTGACTAACATAGTTGTAAGGAAATTGTATCAATTATAACGTTAGTACTTACGATACTATTTATTAAACAGAAACAAGTCGATTATCTACTTGTTACCGTTTATATGTTTATAAGTGGCAGTGTTTCTCTAAAGCGTAGGTGTTAAAACTTGGACTTTATCTTCAATTTATATTATTATGGGATTTAACAACACTCACTATAAAACCGATAATAGCCACCAACAGAATTACTGGTTTGGCAAGCATGAAAACAGGCATAGTTCCTGAGGTCAATGACACTAATGTTGAAGAAAGTAAGACAAGGGAAACACCTGATGTCAAGATTATAAGACCAAATTGGAGTTTCTGCTTTATCCGTGCAACTACATAAGCGAATAGACACAACAGTGTTTCTGCTAATGGATATAAGAGTAGCACATTACGTGACATCGTACCGCTAGCATTTCCTTGAAGATCATAGTGTGCCGCAAGTAGTTCTGGTTATGAATTCTATCGCACACTAATAATCAAGACATTCATAACTATAATTAGAATTGGGAGGAACCAATATCGTATCTTCATACTATCATTAGTTTTACTTTTCATAGGATGTAAAGGTTCATTTGTTGAATGGAGATTTGAAGAGAAACATATTGCATATGTTATTGTTCCTATTGTCCAAACATCAATTTCTAATCCATTTTTTTGACCATTCAAACAGCAACAGAGAGTCGGCATTAAGATTTACACACTCTCCTTTTTTGTAATTTATAAAGGTCTCAATTATTTTACGCTCCTCATTTGATGCGACTTGAAGCAATTGGTTTTGAAGTTTGACATAATTACCAGTCTGCTTGAAAACTATTGCTTGCACAACAAATGAAGCTGCCTTGTACAATCCTTTCAAGACATCTTCATTCTTTTCATGCAACATATTATGAACACATCCATGATATATGTTACATGCCCCAATCTTAATGGCTCTTTCTATAGCTACGTTGTCTATCAAAGGAAGCAAATCATCCAAACTTCCTTTTATGGCAATTGTGTCGTTATAAAATTGGAAAAGGTCGGAAGGTTCCCAGTTCAGAATTTCATCCTTACCCGACACAAAACCGCAAATCAATTCTCTATGAGGCAAATTGTCCAACATATCATGATATGCCTGAATATCTGATGCGCATAGTTCGTCAAGGATTACCACAACATCTATATCACTCGTTTCTGTCGCCTCGCCACGACCATAACTTCCTTGTAAACCAACAAACCAAACACGATTCGCAAAAGTTTCATTCAATTTCTGAAGGAAGTCATTCATCCAAACATTTATATCCATCATATCCTCGTTCATTTAAATATTCTCTAACTTCCATCCACAATCTCCGTGATAAATCATCTGCTTGGTCATACCGCCATCAATACAGATAT
>CALCUV010000258.1 GCA_937906765.1 uncultured Prevotella sp. | reverse complement strand
CTTTATACGGCGCCGCATGCCGTTATCGAAACGTGTGACAACTATGTGAAGCAGACGTATCGCAATCGCTGTCTCATTGCCGGACCTAACGGAGTTCAGGCGCTCACGGTGCCTATTGAAAAACCCGCACAGGGAAAGGCGGCGATGCGTGATATTCGCATTTCTGACCATGGTAATTGGCGTCATTTGCATTGGAATGCTTTGCAGAGCAGCTACGAACGTAGTCCGTTTTTTGAGTATTATGCTGATGACCTTCGCCCATTCTATGAGCGCCGTATCGAGTTTTTGCTCGATTTCAACGAGGGTTTGCAACAAACCATTCTGAATCTGCTCGACCTCTCTCCCACCATTCTCCACACGGATGCCTACCTCGCCGCGCCAAGTGAGGACATGTTGGACCTGAGAGAAATGATTTCGCCCAAACGTCCCTGGCAGGACGACACAACGTTCACTCCGCAACCCTATTATCAGGTTTTCTCGCACAAGCATGGTTTCCAAGCGGATTTAAGTATCGTTGACCTGCTCTTTAATATGGGTCCCGAAGCGCGCATAATTCTTAAAAAGTCGCTTCAATCGCACAACGGATAACGAAAATCCCACTTCCGAACCACACTATTAGAAACATTCAAAAAAAGGTTACTCTTCGTTCAAATTAAGAGTAACCTTTTTTAAATTCTTAGTAACTTTGTTTTCCTTGAAAGTATTACGCTTTTTTAATTGTCTCGGTCAGTAATAAATATTAACTTTGCCGTTGTGGATAAGGGACACTGCATTCTTTCCTGAACTGTCTTAAAATCCACGGATTCACACTATTCATTCAGCACTACAGATATGAAGATTTCTTTCAAAATAACGTATCGCACAGAGATTGGCGAACAACTCGGCGTAATGCTTGAGGGTGCAACGGCTCCACTCATGCTCTCAACAGATGACGGAGAACATTGGAGCGGAACACATGACGTGCAACTTCAAAGTCAGGCGATGGTGACATATCGCTATGTTGTGTGTCGCGGAGCGCAGATTGTGCGCACCGAATTGGGACGTCTGCCCCACAGTTTCCGACTCTCCAAGCAGGTGGGCGCACATTATTTGCTCAGCGACTCTTGGCGCGACCTCCCTTACGCATCTTACCTTTTCAGTTCGGCATTCTCCGCTCAGGAAGTGGCGCCCGCAAAACCCATTGAGGCAGGTAAGACGTCGGGTATCGTAGTGCGTGTCTTCTGTCCCTGTCTTAGCAAAAACGGACAGGTGCTTACGATGGTGGGCGAGGGAAAGAAACTCGGTAATTGGGTACCTCAGAAGGCGCTTCAGTTAACTGAGGTGCAGCCTAACGTATGGCATGCGGTCATTAACTCAGATGAACTTGCCGATGCGGGAGAATATAAGTTCGTAGCCTTAAAGCGCAACTCCTTGGAGGTTGTTGAATGGGAAGGAGGCACAAACCGTCGCCTCTACTTGCCTCATATCGACGGCGCCGCCTTTCATCACACGAAGGAAATGGAAGTCTATTTCCCCTCAACGGGAATCCGTGTGGCGGGAACGGCAATCCCCGTGTTCTCACTCCGTAGCGAGGGCAGCCAAGGCGTAGGTGATTTTGGCGATTTGAGGAAGATGGTGGATTGGTGCTTACAGACGAAGCAGCGCGTCTTACAGATTCTGCCCATTAACGACACTACGGCAACACATTCGCCACTTGATTCCTACCCTTACAATAGCATTTCGATTTATGCCTTCCATCCGATGTACATTGACTTACGTCAGTTAGACGGATTGGAAGATAAGGGCGCTGAAGAGGCATATCAGCACCATTTTAACGCACTGAATGCGTTGGCTGAGGTGGATTACGTGGAGGTAAACACTTGGAAGCGCCGCTACTTGCGCGAATACTTTGACACGAAGGGCAAAGAAGTCATCCAAAGTAAGGAATACAAAGAATTTATGCGCACCAACGGCCATTGGTTAGTGCCCTACGCAGCCTTCTCTTACTTGCGCGACCAAAACAACACGTCGGACTTCCGCGCATGGCCCACATATTCCGTTTACAATAAGGAAGAGGTGGAACGCCTTGCGAAAAACAATCCCGACATAGCCTTCTATTGCTTCCTGCAATACCTGTTGCACGTGCAACTTTCGGCAGTGAGTCGTTACGCTCAGGAGCATGGTGTGATTTTCAAGGGAGACATCCCCATCGGCATCAATCGTTGTAGCGTTGAAGCGTGGGTTGAACCCCACTATTTCAATATGAACGGGCAGGCAGGCGCACCCCCTGATGCCTTTTCGGCAGATGGTCAAAACTGGGGTTTCCCCACTTACGACTGGGACGTAATGGCGGCCGACGGTTATGCTTGGTGGCAACGCCGTTTCGGAAAGATGGCGGAATATTTCACTGCTTATCGCATCGACCATATACTTGGTTTCTTCCGCATTTGGGAAATTCCCACGCATTCCGTACAGGGTATGCTCGGACAGTTTGTTCCTGCGTTGCCCATGTCTGTTTCGGAAATCGAAAATTATGGTTTGCCGTTCCAAGAGTCGCTCTTTACACAGCCATTCATTAACGATGCGCTGATTGACACGACCTTTGGCGACCATGCGGCTTATGCGCGTGAGCATTTCCTCACGGCACAAGAAGGCGACGTATGGCAGTTGCGCGAGTTTTGCGACACACAACGCAAGGTTCAAGCCTTAGTGCCCGCAGATGGTTATTCTCCCGAGGCTTGGAGCGAGATGCAACACGCTCTTTATGCCTTAATCAACAACGTGCTTTTTGTTGTCGATCGCAAGTGTGCAGACAAATACCATCCGCGTATCTTGGGCCACACGGCTCCTGTCTATGCCCAACTCAACTGGCAAGAACGCGAAGCCTTTAAGCGACTCCATGACGACTATTTCTACCGCCGTCACAACGCATTCTGGTATGGCGAAGCGATGAAGAAACTTCCCGCCCTTCTTTCGGCAGCCCCGATGTTGGCTTGCGGAGAAGATTTGGGCATGGTGCCTGATTGTGTGCCCTGGGTGATGAATCAACTTCAGATTATGAGTCTTGAAATTCAGCGCATGCCCAAGAATCCTGCGCATGAGTTTGGCCACGTGTGGGAATACCCTTACCGCGCGGTGAGTACGATTTCTACGCACGACATGTCAACACTCCGCGGCTGGTGGGAGGAAGATGCTTGCCAAACACGCCGTTTCTTCCACACGGAACTCGGACATGGCGAGGATTGCCCCTCTGTTGCTACGGCGGAACTCTGCGCTGAGGTGGTGCAACGCCATCTTGAGGCGCCCTCTCTCTTAACTGTTCTCGCTTGGCAGGATTGGCTTTCGATGGATGAGAATCTTCGTTACCCCAATCCGCACGCTGAGCGCATCAATATCCCTGCGAATCCCCACCATTACTGGTGTTACCGCATGCACATCACGCTTGAGGACCTCATGGAGCAATCTGCGTTTAACGAACGCTTATCCAGTCTTATCACAGCCTCTGGGCGTGCGTAGCAAATGAGAAGCAGTGGAGCGCCAACTCCACTTGTTTCAAACGCAATCTCTTTTAGCCGCGCGCATTTGAGACTTAGGGCGCCTTAAGTACCCAAATAATTTTCACAAAGTCTATTCCTGTTTTTGCGCTTTCTCATCGCGTCGAGACAAGCCCAATAACAGTATCATCTTCAACCGTATAACGACATGAAAAAACTCACCTCATTACTCACGCTTCTCACACTGTGCGTGTGTACAGCCTTTGCCCAAGAAAAGATTCGTGTGGCATGCGTAGGTAATAGTGTAACTTATGGTGCAGGAATTCCAGACCGTGCGGAAAAGTCCTATCCAAAGCAACTCCAAGGCATGCTTGGTGATGCCTATGAGGTGGAGAATTTCGGCCATTCGGGTTCTACACTCCTTCGTAAGGGACATCGCCCCTACATGCAGGTACCTGAATACCGCAAAGCGATAGACTTTAAGGCGGATCTCGTAGTGATTCACCTCGGATTGAACGACACAGACCCGCGCAACTGGCCCTGTCATCGCGATGAGTTTCATGCTGATTACTATGCCTTGATTGATTCCTTCAAGGTGGCGAATCCTGAGGCAAAAATCTGGATTTGTCGCATGACTCCGATATCTCACAACCACCGTCGCTTTCAGAGTGGCACGCGTGATTGGCATGCTCAAATCCAAGAGAGCATTGAGCAGGTGGCCGAGGCAAAGAATGTCGGTTTGATTGATTTCTTTGCGCCGCTACACTCTCGCTATGAACTTTTTCCGGATGCTCTTCACCCCAATGCGGAAGGTGCGAAAATCTTAGCGGAAGAAGTGTATAAGCACATCACTGGCGATTTTGGTGGCTTGAAACTCCCGGCGTATTATTCGGATAACATGGTGATTCAACGCGATGAACCGATTCGCATTGTGGGAACTGCTGACGTGAGTGAGCGTGTTGATGTCAGCCTCAACGGAAAGAAGGCGAAGGCTTATGCTTCGGCGCAGGGCACTTGGGAAGTTACGCTCCCCGCAATGCCTGCTGGTGGTCCCTATAAGTTGACCGTTCGCACCAAGAAGCGTACCATTGAGTTGAATAACGTATGGATGGGCGACCTTTGGATTTGCTCGGGTCAGAGTAATATGGAGTGGCGCTTGAAAAACTGCTCTACAGGCAAGGAAGACTGTGAGGCCGCCGCTAATCAGCCATTGCTTCACTTCTATAACATGCGTGGCATTACGGATACGTATGACAATGAATGGTCAAAGGAAATCTGTGAAAAGGTCAACCGATTGGAATATTTCCATCCCACAAAGTGGGAACTCTCTACGCCTCAATCGGCGGGCGATTTCTCAGCCATTGGTTACCATTTCGGTAAGACGTTGGCGGATAGTTTGAATGTTCACGTGGGTCTCGTATTGAATGCCGTGGGAGGCTCAACTACGGAAAGCTGGATTGATCGTTGGACGCTGGAATTCGAATATCCGCAATTGCTTTACAATTGGACGGAGGGCGATTTCGGACAAGATTGGGCGCGAGGCAGAGCCAAGCGCAACATAGCGGCAAGTAAGGTGCCCCTTCAGCGTCATCCCTTCATGCCTCACTATCTCTTTGATGCGGGTATGCTTCCCTTAAAGGACATGAACCCTAAGGGTGTGATTTGGTACCAAGGTGAGAGCAACGCACACAATGTTGAACTTCACGAAGCGCTCTTTATGTTGCTTGAAAAGAGTTGGCGCAAGTACTTTAACGCACCTGAATTGCCCTTCTACTTTGTGCAACTCAGCAGTATTGCTCCCCGTCAAACGTGGCCGCATTTCCGTGACAGCCAACGCCAACTTACGGAAAAGCTTCCTTATACTTGGATGGCCGTAAGTAGCGACCTCGGACACGAAACTGACGTTCACCCTCGAAACAAACGCCCAGTGGGTCAACGCCTCGCCTTCCAGGCTTTGCGCCATTCCTTTGGCAAAACACTTGTTGCTGAAGGTCCCCGATTCTTAAGCATGCAGGTGAAGGGCAGTGCGATTCTCGTGAACTTTACTGAAGCAGAAGGTCTCCAAACAGCCGACGGCAAGGCGCTTCGTGGGTTTGAAGTGGCAGGCAGTGACGGTATATTCCATCCCGCCGAAACAGCAATCCTCGGCACTCAGATTCAAGTGAGCGCCAAAGAGGTGAAGCATCCCGTAAGTGTGCGCTACGCCTGGAAACCCTTCACTGACGCCAATCTTGTTAACGCTGCCGGACTCCCCGCAAGCACTTTCAGAGCAGGGCAGAACGAACCCCAAAAATGAAGTCTCATAGAGTTGAAATTTAGTCTCAAAGTATTTTCCTAAAGTTACAAACTATTTTTCCTAATTAAGATTTCGTTTTCCCCCTCTAACGTTCATCCGTTTTATTCTCACAACTACAATTCCTCATAACCTCAAAACCTTAATTATGAATCTCACTTCCTTTGCGCGCCCTGTGCTTTTGCGTCGCGCCAAAAAGATTGACCGATACTTCACTCACGCTGAAGAAATACAACGTGCCGTTCTTGCACGCCTCATTAAGAATGCCGCAAAAACAGAATGGGGACAAAAATACGGCTATGCCGACCTCAAGGATTACGAAGCATTTGCGGCAGCCGTGCCTCTCAATGACTATGAGACACTCAAGGAACCCATCGACCGTATGAGACATGGTGAGAAGGATGTGCTCTGCAAGGGCAAGGTGAAGTGGTATGCGAAGTCGTCGGGCACAACCAATGACAAGAGTAAGTTCATCCCCGTGAGCAAGGCCTATTTGAAGGACACGCACTATAAAGGCGGGGCTGACGTTGTTGCTCTTTACCTCCGCAACAACCCTGAGAGTCGCATTTTTGACGGACGTGCGTTGATTCTTGGTGGGAGTCATGCGCCCAACTATGACACAAAGAATTCGCTCGTAGGCGACCTCTCGGCCATCTTAATCGAAAACATCAGTCCGGCAGTCAATTTCTTCCGCATCCCTAAGAAAAAGGTGGCCCTGCTTTCCGATTTCGAACAAAAGCGTGACTTAATTGCGGAATATGCTAAGGATAAAGACGTCACAAATATCTCAGGCGTGCCCTCATGGATGATGGCCGTGATTCACAGAGTGCTTGAAATTACGGGTAAAGAGACTTTGGATCAGGTGTGGCCCAATCTTGAAGTGTTCTTCCACGGAGGCGTGGCCTTCACTCCCTATCGCGAGCAATACGAACGCTTAATCCCGAGCGCAAAAATGCATTACATGGAAACATATAATGCTTCGGAAGGTTTCTTCGGCATTCAGAACGACCCTGCTGATAAAGCCATGCTCTTAATGCTGGATTACGGAGTGTTCTATGAGTTTATTCCGCTCGAACATCTGGATAATCCCGAAGGACATATCGTTCCGCTTTGGAAGGTAGAGGCAGGCAAAAATTATGCTATCGTTATCTCTACGACATGTGGGTTATGGCGTTATCAGATTGGCGACACGGTGAAGTTTACTTCGGTGAATCCTTACAAGTTTATTATTTCCGGTCGCACCAAATGCTTCATCAATGCCTTCGGTGAGGAACTCATTGTTGACAATGCCGAAAAGGGACTTGACATGGCCTGTAAGGCAACGGGAGCAGTGGTTAAAGAATACACCGCCGCCCCAGTGTTTATGGACAATGACGGTAAGTGTCGCCACCAATGGGTAATTGAGTTCGACCGTGAGCCTGCTGATATTGCGGCATTCTCAAAGTTGCTCGACGACAGTTTGCAGAGCATCAACTCTGACTATGAAGCAAAGCGCTATAAGGACCTTACGCTCCAACCTTTGGAAATCATCGTGGCACGACCTAACTTATTCAACGACTGGTTAAAGAGTAAAGGCAAATTGGGCGGACAACACAAGGTGCCACGCCTCTCTAACAACCGCGAAATTATCGAACAAATCCTCTCCTTACAGTGAAAAAATCCTATCTTTTCCTCCTTCTGACGCTCCTGACCCTTACCGCATGTAATCAGGATAAGGACGTCATGAGCATGAAGGGTTCTATAAAAAACGTAAACCAAGTTGACCTTTACGTTTATGCAGAGGGAACACCCAATCCTCAAGTTGATACGATTCGAGTGAGAGGCGGTGAATTCACTTACAGTCGCAGTCTTTCGCAACCCGAAATCTTGACGTTGTTATTCCCTAACTTTTCAGAATTGCAGGTGGTTGCCGAACCGGGTACGACGCTTGAACTCGTGGCTGACGCTTCTAATCTTTCGGGAACAATAATCAAAGGCACAAAGGAGAATGAACTGCTCACGGAATTCAGTCATGCCACTAACGGCAAGAAGGATAGCGAAAAGCGACTCGCAGCACAGCAGTTTATCTATGACAATGTGACGACACAGGCTGCCGTTGCCGTCTTCCGCGAACACTTTGTGAAGACCCAAAATCCGATTCTCGCAGAAGCACAACCCTTGCTCGACACCCTTTCTGCCGCACAACCCAACAACGAACTGCTTCGCGGGATGATGACTCGCTTTTTGCCACAATTATTAAGTGCTGTGGGGCAAAAGTTACCCACTTTCGAAGAAGTAAGTCTCACGGGCGACACGCTAACTAACGAAGAGTTTCTCGGAAAACCCTTAGCGATTGCCGTATGGGCATCATGGGTGCGCGACATTCGCAAACAGTTGCGCAACCTTGACAAACTGCAGAAAACCTATGGCGAAGACATCAACTTCTTGCTCATCTCGCTCGATGCCTCACGCATAGACTGCCAGCGCTATCTCAAGTATGACACCGTGCATGCCCCCATTATTTGCGACCAACAGGCTATGCACTCGCCATTAGTATCTACCTTCGGCGTGCGTCAGATTCCCACACTCATCCTTGTGGATAAAAAGGGAGTTATTACCAAACGCGACGTGCTTCCCAAGGAATGGGAGACTGCAATTAAGGAATTGCTGAAATAGCGATTCCTTTTTTTGCTTGTAGCCGCCTTAAAAATTTAGAACTTCTCGAATTTCACAGAATCCCGAAGGAATCATTCCACCGCCATGCTCGTAAAAACTCACTCAGCTACCGTTAACGGACTCACAGCTCTCTCTGTCGTCGTAGAGATTCACACCACCAAGTCAACGCAAACCAATTTCATCATGGTAGGTTTGCCCGACAATGCCGTGCGTGAGAGTCGGTCGCGCGTCACTGCTGCTTTGCAGAATTCAAAAATATTTCTGCGCGAACCGCAAACGACTACGGTAAACCTTGCTCCCGCAGATGTGCGAAAGGAAGGCACAGGGTTTGACCTGCCTGTGGCTATCGGAATGGTAGCTGCCGGAAACATCATCCCCACTGAGATGCTCGACCGCTTTATGCTCGTTGGCGAACTCGGACTTGACGGTTCGATTCGCCCCATTAAGGGTGCGTTGCCCATAGCTATCAAAGCGCGTGCCGAGGGCTTCGAGGGATTGATTGTGCCTGAGGAAAATGTGCGCGAAGCTGCCGTTGTCAACCAACTAAAAGTCTTTGGCGCTTCCCACCTCAACCAAGTCATTTCCTTCTTAAGCGGAGAACCCGCATTGGAACAGACTATAGTTAATACACGTGAGGAATTCTTCCAAGCACAAGCCGATTGTCCCTACGACTTCAGCGAAGTGAAAGGACAAGAAAACGTGAAGCGCGCCTTTGAAGTGGCTGCGGCGGGCGGGCATAACCTTATGCTCATCGGCGCACCTGGATGCGGGAAAAGTATGATGGCGAAACGTATGCCCTCAATACTTCCGCGCCTCACACTTGCCGAAAGTTTGGAAACTACACAAATCCATTCTATCGCTGGATGCCTTGCGTCGGGCACGTCGTTAATCACGCGTCGCCCCTTCCGTGCTCCGCATCACACAGTTTCGGACGTGGCGCTCATCGGAGGCGGAGTGAATTTCCAGCCGGGCGAAATTAGTTTGGCGCATAACGGTGTGCTTTTCATGGACGAGTTGCCTGAATTTTCGAAAGTGGCACTCGAAACCCTGCGTCAACCACTTGAGGACCGCGTTATCAATATCTCGCGCGCCAAATACCGTGCCTCGCTCCCCTGTTCCTTTATGCTCGTGGCGGCCATGAATCCTTGCCCGTGCGGTTACTATAACCATCCCACGCGTCGCTGTGATTGCACTCCCGGACAGGTACAGCGTTATAAGAATAAGATTAGCGGTCCGCTCCTTGACCGATTGGATATGCACGTAGAGGTGGTTCCCGTTTCGCTTGACGAACTTACGAAGGCGCCAGCGGGAGAAAGCAGTGCGCAAATCCGTGAGCGTGTCGAGAAAGCGCGTGCCATTCAGGCGGAACGCTTTAAGGATAGCAAGGGAGTGCACTGCAACGCACAAATGACCGATGCACAAATCCAGACGTATGCCACTCCCGACGCCGCAGGTGAAAACCTCTTGCGCTTAGCTATCCGTAAGCACGACCTTTCTGCCCGTGCCTACAACCGCATTCTCAAAGTGGCACGCACCATTGCCGACCTCGAGGGCGCCCCTCAGATTCAAAGTCACCACATTGCCGAAGCCGTAGGCTATAGAAGTCTGGAACGCGCCAGTTGGGGGGAATAAGGCAATGGAAAAAGGGAATATATGAAGGAAGATATATAAATGGCGAGCAGCGTTCTTATTTATCTCTATTCTCTTTTCCTCCTTGCATAACCTATATTTCACAAACCCTTGTCACATCCTCACATGACCCGCATACTTCTTCTTTCCGACACTCACGCTACTTGGGACGAGCGCTTTAAGAAATACGCCGCTGAATGCGACGAAATTTGGCACGCCGGAGATATAGGTTCGCTTCACGTTGCCGACCAATTAGCGGCGCTAAAGCCCCTTAGAGCGGTGTATGGAAATATTGACGGGAGCGACATTCGCCGGCAATTTCCCGAGGTGTTACGCTTTCGTTGTGAGGAAATGGAAGTGGTGATGAAACATATTGGGGGATATCCCGGTAAGTACGACCGAAGCATTGCCAACGAACTCTTTCGCAATCCGCCCGACCTCTTCGTTGCGGGCCATTCCCACATCCTGAAGGTCATGCGGTCATCTATTGGATACTCTATGCCTTTAGTGAAACGCTCGCCTCGTGCT
>CALCUV010000257.1 GCA_937906765.1 uncultured Prevotella sp. | reverse complement strand
ATGTTGTTATGTGACTGCTCCCTATGTTATCCCTTTTTCAAAATCTATTTACCTCTGAACATATAGCTAAAGCTCAGCAACGCCGAAACTGGTTTACGGTTGCCTATAACCTTGGTGAAGGCGTAATTGAAATCGACTCCGGCGGTAATGCCATTGCTAAACTGATAACCCGCTCCCAGTTGCACCCCCGCTTCAAAGCGTTTGCCGTCGCCATCGCTGAAGGGGTCGTAGTCATAATAGAATCGCTCTGCCCCCTGTCGGTCGGTGTCGCCCTTAACCTTCGTTTTGCCCGAAATGCCATAGGCGAGGTAGGGACCCGCTGAGAAAACAACGTACTGACGTTCCTTGGTGCGGAGATAATAATTGAAAAGAAGGGGTAACTCTACGTGATAAGTGACAGTCTCCGTATTCTTCACGCCCGTGAGTGGCGCTCCCGTTTCAGGATCCACCAAAATGTTCCCCTCATTATCCTTTTTATACACGGTTTCATCGGGATTTTCCCACCCTTTTATGGCAAAAACAAGCGCAGGAGAAAATGTCCAATGCTGGTCAAACTCCAATTCATAACCAGCTCCCAAACGCCATGCAGGAACTGCACTTGACTGGCTGTCTAACTTAGACAAACCGCCACCAGCCTTAAGTTGCAGGTGTTGCGCTTGTACTGTAATCCCAATACTTAGAATGAAGATAAGTAGTATGTGTTTCATAATATAAACGATATGATTATAGGGAGATTTGTGTCGGCGTTTTCAACTTTAAAAACTCAAATGAATAATCTATTGAAAGAGTGTGACGGGCAAGCGATATAGATTGCCGTCCTCATGGTATAGAAAGGAGTATGACGAACTCCAAGAAATTTCAGATGGTCCTCCTTAAGGACTGGAGAATTACTCAATCCAAAATATATGGATTTATAACTAAATCTTCGATGGAACCACCTAATTTGCACAGACTGACTGCCTCTAAAACCTTACTGCGCACCCATTCAGTATACTTTAGAACCATGTCATTTTCAAATCTAAGTGTTTGAATGTTGTGTGTTGCAAGTAAATCTTTTGTACGACACTTATCCTGCAATCTTCCCATTTCAGTGAAGTGAGGTGCCCCATCTAGTTCTATACATAACCGTAACTCTGGGCAATAGAAATCAAGAATGTAATTATCTATACTGAACTGTCTTCTAAATTTCACCCCATGAATCTGCTTTGATTTGAGTAACCTCCACATAATAATCTCGGCAATCGTGCCGTGAGTGCGTAGATAAGTTCTCATACCCTTTTTAGAGTTGATGTTATGCGTATGAGGTGGATACATTAAAAGATGTATTTAGATATTAGAGTTTTATCTCCAACTTAAGGGAATATTCTGATTTATTTGTATGTTAGTG
>CALCUV010000256.1 GCA_937906765.1 uncultured Prevotella sp. | reverse complement strand
CTCGGACAGTTCCGTCTTGATGGTATCCCACCGGCAATGCGTGGAGTACCTCAGATTGAAGTTACATTCGACATCGATGCAAACGGTATCGTAAACGTATCTGCAAAAGACCTTGGAACAGGAAAAGAACAGCACATCACAATTACAGCTGGTTCTAACATGTCAGATGATGAAATCGATAGAGCAGTAAAAGAAGCTGCTGAATTTGAAGCTCAGGATAAGAAACGTAAAGAAGCAATCGATGCAAGGAACGATGCTGACTCAATGGTATTCCAGACAGAGAAGGCATTGAACGAAGTAGGCGATAAGATTTGTGAGTTAGGTCATGAGTTCGGTTCGGTAACCGGTCGTAAGCGCCGTTGCGGTTGGATCGACTTGGTTGCTCTGAAATACTCGGTAATGATTAACGGTGTTACCAAGCTCATCATGATGAAGAGCGACGTGCTCGATACTTTCGAAACTATCAAGGCTTGTGTGGCATACAAGATGAACGGCGAAGAGATAGACTACTTCCCATTCGACATCTCCGAAGGAGTAGAGCCTGTTTACGTTGAACTTCCCGGTTGGCAGACTGACATGACCAAGATGCAAAGCGAGAATGAATTCCCCGAAGAGTTCAACGCTTACTTGTCATTCTTGGAAGAACAACTCGGTGTGCCCATTGCCATTGTGTCAGTCGGACCAGACCGTGCACAGACAATCGAGCGTTATTTGGAAGATTAATTCTTAAATAATATTAAAAATGAAGGGAAACTATGACATTTCATGGTTTCCCTTTATTTTTGGCATGGAATTTGTTATAAGAACTAATAGACTTACTAAATATTTATGTTGAACTAAAATAGTTAAGATTATGGTAATAGGAACACAATGGATTATTTTTATTGGCGTTGCATTGGTTAGTTGGTTGGTACAAATGAACCTACAAAGCAAGTTTAAGAAGTATTCAAAAGTGCCCCTTTCAGGATATATGACAGGGCGTGAGGTGGCAGAAAAAATGCTTCGTGACCACGGCATTTACGACGTTCAGGTTGTGAGCACACCAGGTCAGTTAACCGACCACTACAATCCCACTACGCACACCGTAAACCTCTCGGAATCTGTATATAATGAGCGTAGCGTGGCAGCAGCTGCCGTTGCCGCTCACGAATGTGGGCATGCCGTGCAACACGCTGTGCATTATGGTCCCTTACGTCTGCGTTCGGCCCTTGTGCCAGTAGTTAGTTTTGCCAGCAGTTGGGTGCAATGGGTACTGCTTGCCGGTATCCTCTTGGTAGAAGTATTCCCCTCGCTCTTACTTTTGGGTATCATCCTCTTTGCCAGCACCACGTTGTTCTCCTTCGTGACCCTCCCCGTAGAGGTTGACGCAAGTCGCCGCGCAACAGCATGGTTGCAACGCGCAGGAGTCACCACGCAGCGCGACCATGGCATGGCAGTAGATGCACTTCACAGTGCCGCCTACACTTATGTAGCTGCCGCACTCGGATCATTGGCAACGTTGGTTTACTATGTAATGATTTTCCTCGGAAGGAGAGACTAGAGCAGAAAGGAGAAATGAGAAAGAAAAAAGGAAACACTCGGTCCTGTTGGGATATCCCTCGTTCGCATTGAGGTGTCCAACACAGCGGTTTTCCTTTCTCATTCCTCCTTTTTTATTTGCTACACCCCAAAAAGTCTTTTACTTTTTCCCTTTTTTCATATCTCTTTTACGCGTTCGCACCTCTAATTTTCGCTTAAAAATAGCAAGTCTAAATGCTATTTACACCCTGATTAGAAAAAAAACAAGGCAAAAGTTAATTGTTCTTAAGATATTATGTGTTTATGATAGGGGAAATCCGTATTTTTGCATATGGTATTAGGACTGAAAAAATTACTAACTTTAATATTTTAAATTTATGAAATTATCAAATTGTGTAGATTCATTCGACGGCTTCATTTGGAAGCGCGAAATCAATGTGCGTGATTTCATTCAGCACAACTATACTCCCTACGAAGGCGACGAAAGCTTCCTCGCAGGTCCCACAGAACGCACACTCAAAATCTGGGCGCAGCTCAGCGAAATGTTTAAGGTGGAACGCGAAAAGGGTGTTTACGACGCAGAAACCAAGTTGCCCCAAAGCATTGACACTTACGGTGCTGGTTATATCGACAAGGAAAACGAAGTTATCGTGGGTCTTCAAACAGATGCGCCTTTGAAGCGCGGTATCTTCCCTAAGGGTGGTATCCGTATGGTAGAAAGCGCTCTTAAAGCGTATGGCTACGAACTCGATCCCGAAACAAAGCACATCTTTACGCGTTATCGCAAGACACATAACGAAGGTGTGTTCTCTGCTTATACTGCTGACATCCGCGCTGCGCGTCACTCTCACGTAATTACGGGTCTTCCCGACGCTTATGGCCGTGGCCGTATCATCGGTGACTATCGTCGTGTTGCGCTTTACGGTGTTAACAACCTCATTGAGGAAAAGAAGCGTTTCTTGGAACGTCTTGAAATCCAGGAAATGACTGAAGAATGCATCCAGAAGCGTGAAGAAACTACTGAACAGATTAACGCGCTCAAGGCATTCGTTACAATGTGTCAGGCTTACGGTTTTGATGTAACTCGCCCCGCACAGGATGCTCGCGAAGCCGTTCAGTTTGTTTACTTTGCTTATCTCGCTGCAGTTAAGGACCAAGACGGTGCTGCAATGTCGTTAGGTCGTGTTTCTACTTTCCTTGACATTTTCATTGAAAAGGATCTTAAGGAAGGCAAACTCACTGAAGAAGAAGCTCAGGAATTGATCGACCAGCTCATTATCAAGCTCCGTATCGTTCGTTTCCTCCGTACTCCTGAATATAACGACCTCTTCTCTGGCGATCCCGTTTGGGTTACAGAATCTATCGGTGGTATGGGTAGCGATGGCAGAACTTTGGTTACGAAGACAAGTTATCGTTTCCTCCACACGCTTCAGAATCTCGGTCCTGCGCCTGAACCTAACCTCACAGTGCTTTGGGCAGAAAAGCTTCCCGCAGCTTGGAAGAAGTATTGCGCTAAGATGTCAATCCAGACAAGTGCTATTCAGTACGAAAACGATGACCTTATGCGTCCCGACTATGGTGATGACTACGGTATCGCATGTTGCGTAAGCCCCATGAAGATTGGTAAGCAGATGCAGTTCTTCGGTGCTCGTGCTAACTTGGCTAAGTGCTTGCTTTACGCTATCAACGGTGGTCGTGACGAAGTTTCTGGTCACCAGATTTCTCCCGAATTTGCTCCCATCACTGGCGATTACCTCGAATACGAAGAAGTAATGCGCAAGTTCGAACAGATGATGCGTTGGTTGGCTAAGGTGTATGTGAATGCGCTTAAGATTATTCACTACATGCACGACAAGTACAACTATGAAGCATTCGAACTCGCTCTCCACGACGGTGACGTAGAACGCACTCGTGCTACAGGTATCGCAGGTCTCTCTATCGTGACTGACTCTCTCGCTGCTATCAAATTTGGTAAGGTACGCATCATCCGCGATGAACGTGGCTTGGCAGTAGGTTTCGAAAACGAAGGTGAATATGTTCCTTACGGTAACAACAATGAGCAGACTGACGCTATCGCTCTCATGGTAACTGAAAAGTTCATGGAATTCATGCGCCAGCACGAAACTTACCGCAACGCGAAGCCCACTCAGTCAGTTCTCACTATCACTTCTAACGTAGTATATGGTAAGAACACTGGTGCAACTCCCGACGGTCGTCCCGCAGGTGTACCTTTCGCTCCCGGTGCTAACCCCATGAACGGACGCGATACCAAGGGCGCTGTTGCAGCTCTCGCTTCTGTAGCGAAGCTTCCCTTCCAGCACTCACAGGACGGTATCTCTTATACTTTCGCTATCTCTCCCGCAACACTCGGTAAGACTAAGGAAGTACAGGTTGAAAACCTCGTGAACCTCATGGACGGTTACTTCACTCCCGATGGCGGTCACCACCTCAACGTTAACGTATTCGACCGCGAACTCCTCGTTGACGCGATGGAACATCCCGAAAAGTACCCACAGCTCACTATCCGTGTCAGCGGTTATGCCGTTAACTTCGTAAAGTTAACTCGCGAACAGCAACTCGACGTACTTTCACGTACAATCAACCACTCTCTCTAATCCTTGAGAGTATAGGATATGAAAAAGGCTCGCCGATGGCGAGCCTTTTTGTTTGTATGATTTTTAGAAGAATTAGATATTCTAGAGAGTCTAGAACTTCTAGATTTTCTAGAGATTTTAGAAAACCTGGATGCTATAGTTACTCCACGCCTAAATAACCTTGTTGGCGAAGTTGATTGACCATCTCGGTGAGTTCATCGTACCACGCTTCGCCGAAACGCTTGATAAGGGGATTTTTCAAGAATTTCCAGATGGGGAGGTTGAGTTCTTGTCCCTTCTTAACGGCATCGCGACAGACGGTCCAGCGATTGTAATTCAAGGCAATGGTACCATCGGAAAGCGTAGTCTCACGGATGGGATAAAGATAGCACGAAATGGGTTTACACCATGAGGTCTTGCCCGCACGGAACGCCTTTTCGCAAGCACAAAGGCTGGTGCCATCTTCGCTATAACAGGTGAAGCAACAATCGCGTCCGTCAACAATGCTCGTCACCAAGTCACCATCACGGTCACGATAAGCCACGCCCTGCGCTTCAAGCACTTTGAGCGCCTTAGGGTCGAGGTCGTCAACGATGTGTTCCACTACGTTTTCCAACTCTGCGATTTCCTCAAGCGTAACAGGCGCTCCGGCCTCACCCTCTACGCAACAGATGCCCTTACACTTTTCAAGGTCACAACAAAACTTCTCCGTGATGATGTCAGAAGAGAGTAAAACATCACCCACTTGGAGAATGGGAGGAAGGGGGTATCTCATAATTTAAAAATAGATGCTAAATAGTCAATGTTTCTGTGCGGAAGGAAGCGTCCTATGTCACTCTGTCAAAAACGGATTTGAAAGAAGTAAAACGAAGTATCCAAATAGGGCGTTTTAAGTGCCCAAATAGGAATTCCTAAGTACCCAAACAAATTCAATTGTTTAAGACTTTGTTTCGCCGCTTCAAGAATGCCTGCCGAGCAACTCTTGAGGCAAGCGCATAATGACTTGCCTTTGAGCGACTCCGCCACATGTTTGGGACTCCTCACTACTGCTTATTGCAAGTAGGAATCGTAATCATCGCTCGTAATTATCTGTAGCGCGCGCTGCACAATATCATCGCGCTCGTTGATAATACGCAAGTATTCGTTTCTTTCCCAAATATCGTAAGCCACAAGCGCCTTGAGCATGTAAGAAAGTTGGTCAATGGTCTGCGCCTTTTCGGCGTCATCCTTTGGTTTAATATCCTTTTCGGCAGCCTTTTTAAGAATGGTGTTGATGAGTTTTTCGGGCACGACATAGTCGGCATTAAACGCCTCAAAGGTAGGATACTTCTTCTCCAACGCCTTACGATTTTCGTTGAAGTAACGCAACGATTCGTTTACGATAAGGTTGGCGCGACTGATTTTGCGATACATTTCGGTAAATTCCAATGTGTCGAGGGGCACAAAGACATCGGGCATGATGCCACCGCCACCATAGACGGTGCGCTTCTTATAGAAGGTCTTATACACCTTTGTAGAATCCAAACGTATGCTGTCAAGACAGGTCAGTTCGCCGTGTTCGTAGCGGTGGTCCAAGTCATCGCGATACTCCTGTTTCTTCCCCTTTTCATAGGGTTTCTGAATGCAGCGTCCAGAAGGGGTGTAGTAGTGAGAAACCGTGAGGCGAATCATCGAACCATCCTCTAATTCGATTGGACGTTGGACAAGGCCCTTACCAAAAGTTCTGCGCCCCACGAGCACTGCTCTGTCGTAATCCTGAAGTGCGCCACTCACAATCTCTGCTGCCGAAGCCGAATATTCATCTACCAACACCACGACACGACCTTCCTTAAAGAGGCCACCACCCTGCGCATTCAACTTCTGACTCGGCATGGTGCGACCATCGGTATAAACCACGAGGCTGCCCTGTGGCAAGAACTGCGAAGCCACTTCCGCTGCCGCGCCCAAATATCCGCCACCGTTAAGTTTAAGGTCGAAAATCAAACTTTTCATTCCCTGAGCCTGCAACTCAGCAATCTTATCTTTAACCTCCTTACCCGATGTGGCGCCAAAGCGTTCCAGAAGGATGTAACCCACTCCCGGAGCAATCATATAGGCAGCATCTACCGTGTGAAGGGGTATCTTATCGCGGGTAACGTCAAAGTAAAGGGTGTCAGCAAGTCCGGTGCGCACAATCTTGAGTCGCGCCACGGTGCCCTTAGGTCCGCGAAGTTTCTTCATAATGCTGTCTTGCGGCATCTTAACTCCGGCAATGACTTCACCATTCACCCCAACGATGCGGTCGCCTGCCATTACGCCCACCTTCTCACTGGGACCCTTGGGCGTAGGTCTTGACACGATGAGCGTGTCTTCCAACATGCGAAACTGCACTCCGATGCCCTCGAAATTGCCTTCCAAGGGTTCGTTCAACTTCTTGGTTTCCTCGGGATTGGAATACTGTGAGTGGGGGTCTAACTTCTCAAGCATGCCCACGATTGCGTCCTCCGTAAGTTTCTTAAAGTCAACGGAGTCCACATAAAGGTTTGCAATGGCCAACTGTACCGTTTGCAACTTACGCATCTGCGTAATATCGTAATATTCCTGTGCCACCATGGAAACTGAACCTAAAAGGAGCAGGCAGGAAAGGATGATTTTCTTCATTTCAAGTGGATTAGTGAGAATTAAGTGGGACCTTCGCGCGACTAAGAGTAACCTTGTGCTTCTTATGTGAGTAAGAAAACGGAAAAAGTCAGTAAGAATACACAGGAGGTCAGCAAGAAAATGCAAGAAGTCGGTAAGCATCACGCCACATTCTCATTTTTCAATTCAAGTTTTACTTCTTCTTGGGCAAAAATTCGGTAACGTCTTTGCCGAAACGGAGCAATTCGCGCACAACGCTGGAAGAGATGCTCATGTATTGGGGTTCGGTGAAAAGGAGTACGGTTTCCACCCCCGAGAGTCGCTCATTCATCGCCGCAATGTCGCGTTCGTACTCAAAGTCTTTCACCGAGCGGATGCCACGAAGGATAAACTCTGCCCCCTCACGCTTGGCGAGGTCAACGGTCAAGTCATCATACGCCACAACCTTAATGCGCGGTTCGTTAGCATAAATCTCTTGTATATTACGTACGCGCTCTTCGTTCGTATAAAGCGTACGCTTATTATCGTTTACCCCAACGCCAATGACAATACGGTCAAAAAGCGGCAGGCCACGCTCAACAATACTGGCGTGGCCCACTGTAAAGGGGTCGAAAGTTCCGGGAAAAATTGCTGTTTTCACAATTAAGTGATTTTTGTAGTGGGACGATAGTGCCTACAGATACTATAGTTCCTATAGTCACTATAGGCTCTATGGAAACTATAATTACTCGCTGTCTTCCTCTGCCAAATCTTCTTCCACCACCAAGTTATCAATGATGAAGTTTTGGCGTTCCATCGTGTTCTTACCCATGTAGTATTCCAAGAGTTCCTTTACCTTGTCACTCTTATGGAGCGTAACGGGTTCGAGTCGCATTTCAGGACCGATAAAGTGTACAAACTCGTCGGGAGAAATCTCACCCAATCCCTTGAATCGCGTAATTTCGGGGTTGGGACTGAGACGCTCAATGGCGGCAAGGCGTTCTTCTTCGGTGTAACAGTAAACCGTTTCATATTCTGCGCGGTCGCTGCTCTTGGCTTTCTTTAAGACGGCCGCCCCGGCGCTTTGTTCGTTCACGCTCTTGGGTTGCTCGGCCTTCTTCTCCTTACGCTTTTTGTTGCGTACGCGGAAGAGGGGTGTTTGCAAGATATATACGTGACCCTTCTTTATCAATTCGGGGAAGAACTGCAAGAAGAAGGTCATCATCAGTAAGCGAATGTGCATCCCATCAACGTCGGCATCGGTGGCGATAATCACCTTGTTGTAGCGCAATCCGTCTAATCCGTCTTCAATATTCAGGGCCGCTTGAAGAAGGTTGAATTCCTCGTTTTCATACACCACCTTCTTCGTCAAACCAAAGCAATTCAGGGGTTTACCTCGGAGGGAGAAGACGGCCTGAAGGTTTACGTCGCGACACTTTGTGATACTTCCGCTCGCCGAATTACCTTCGGTAATGAAGAGTGAACTATCGAGGCGCGGGTCATTCGCATCCTCCTCGCCCTTACGCTGTTTGGGGGGCGCATCATTGAGGTGAATGCGACAGTCACGCAATTTGCGGTTGTGGAGATTGGCTTTCTTTGCACGCTCACGGGCTAACTTGGTCACACCAGCAATTGCCTTGCGCTCCTTTTCGCTATCCACAATTTTCTGTTGCAAAACCTCTGCCACATCAAGGTTTTTGTGGAGATAGTTGTCCACATTTTCCTTAATAAAATCGCCTACAAACTTATTGACACTCACACCCGAAAGTGGGAATGGGTTTCCCTTCGCATCCTTATCCGGAGCCATGACAAGAGATCCGAGTTTGATTTTCGTCTGACTTTCGAAAAGCGGTTCAATTACGCGTACGGCAATAGCAGCTACGAGTCCGTTGCGCACGTCTTGCACATCGTAATTCTTGCCATAATATTCCTTAATCGTGCGTGCGATATGTTCCTTAAAGGCACTCTGGTGCGTACCGCCCTGTGTCGTATGCTGACCATTGACATAGGAATAATATTCCTCGCCATACTGCGCCGTGTGGGTAAAAGCAATATCGATGCCCTCGCCCTTAATATGCACGATGGGATAAAGCGCAGGCGCCGTAAGGTTATCCGTAAGAAGGTCTTCAAGACCATTTCGACTGACGATTCTTCGCCCGTTATAGAAAATTGCAAGACCTGTGTTGAGATACGTATAGTTACGGAGCATGAACTCCACGAATTCGCTGTGGAAGCGATAGTGCTTGAAGAGCGTGGGGTCGGGAGCAAAGAAGATGTAGGTGCCATTTTCTTCCTCCGAATCGGCATAAACATCGTTGACCAACACTCCACGTTCAAACGTAGCCTCATGCATTTTGCCTTCACGCACAGAGCGCGCTACGAAACGCTCACTCAGCGCATTCACTGCCTTCAAACCCACACCATTGAGTCCCACAGAGGCCGTAAATACAGAGGTGTCGTACTTACCGCCCGTATTTAATTGCGAAACGGCAGGGATAAGACTGCCAAGAGGAATACCTCGGCCGTAGTCGCGTATCGCACAAGTGGCATCATCCGTAATATCCACCTCAATACGCTTACCAAAGCCTTCATTAAATTCGTCAATCGAGTTGTCAATCGTTTCCTTCAGCAACACGTATATACCATCTTCGGCATGCGAACCGTCACCCAAACGCCCGATATACATACCGGGGCGCATACGAATGTGATCCGTATCTTCAAGATGGCGTATTTTACTTTCGTCGTAGTTAACGGTGGGAGTTATTGGGGTTTCCATGGAGGAGAATTTTAGTTTTCCAGAACATAGAGGGATTCCTGATGTTTTGGATGACCTGGATTTTCTAAATGTTTTAGACTATCGACTTCTTAAAGCAACGACGGCGCTTATGGTCTTCCGTACGGAAATACTGCCACTGACTTGCTACCTTTCCGTTTTCTTCAAGTTGGGGATTTGACTCTGCATATTCAAAGCCCATCTGCTGATAAACGGGAATGAGGTCTGTAAAGAGGGGCGCATTGACTCCCTTGCTTTGATAATCGGGGCGAACGGCCACGAGAAGAAGGTCAAGCACATGGGATTTCTTCCAAAGCAGGGCCTTCATGAGATACCACCAACCGAAGGGAAGGAACTTCCCCTTGGCCTTTCGTAAGGCTTCGGAAAGAGAGGGCATTGAAACGCCCACGGCGATAATCTCGCCCTCGGCATCCTCAATGATAGTCACCATGCGAAGGTCAAGAACGGGCACGTACATTTTCACGTACGTGTCAATCTGACGCTCCGTGAGGCGCGTAAAACCAAAGAGCGGAGTGTAGGCTTCGTTAATGAGGCGGAAGATTTTATGAACGGCGCCCGAGCGCATCACTTCCCACTTGCTCTTAAACTTGCGGATGCGCAGACCGTACTTCTTCAAAACGATGTCGGAGATGCGCTTGTGTTTTTCGGGCACTTCTTCGGGAATGTAAATCTTGCGCTCCACCCAGTCGGCAGCCTTTTCCATTCCCCAACGCTCTACGTGCTTGGGGTAATAATCATAATTATAAATGGTTGCCATCGTTGAAAGTTGGTCAAACCCTTCAATGAGCATACCTTCAGGATCGAGGTCAGTGAATCCGAGAGGACCTTCGATATCGGTCATGCCGCGGTCCAAACCCCATTCCTTGACCGTGTTGAGCAACGCACTGCTCACTTCATAGTCATCAATGAAATCTATCCACCCGAAGCGCACCACCTTTTGGTTCCAAGTTTCATTGGCGCGGTGGTTAATGATGGCCGCAATACGCCCTACGAGCACCCCGTCGCGATAGGCCAAAAAGTAGTCGGCATCACAAAATTCAAAGGCAGGATTCTTCTTACGGTCAAGTGTGCACACCATGTCCATATACAACTCTGGAACGTGGTAAGCACAATCCTTATACATCTCATAATTAAAGCGAATGAAGGTCTTCAAATCTGCCCCCGTCGCCACTTTCTTTATTTCAATAGCCATAAAGGTTTAATTTTCACTACAACTTACAAAGATATAAAAAAAGAATGAAAGAACACGCGTAGCAGGTCAGAAATCCCTACTTATAGCATCCCCACGACACGCAAATACGGCATGCTGAAAACAGAACCTTAAATAGCGAAAACAATTAGTAGGTTACGGGCGCTAATTTGAGACTTAAGGGCGCCAATTAGTAACTTCGTGAGGCGCCTAATAATTTGCCGATTTTCGGGAATTAAATTAGCCCCCAAAGACCTTAACATACAAACGGATAATTATCGAAGTTTTCTGATTAACCGGTAGGGACGCACGGCCCGTGCGTCCGTAATTACCAACGAAAGTAATTTATGAAATAATCGCAGTTAATTGCGTGCCTTTGGTTACGGACGCACGGAGCGTGCGTCCCTACTGGTCAAACGGAAAAGCCTTATGTTTCTTATGTTCTTTTGTCAAGAAAAAAAATAAACTAACCATGTCAACGGAAAGTCCTTATGCTTCTTATGTTCTTCTGTCAAGAAAAAAAAATGAACTAACCATGTCAACGGAAAGTCCTTATATTTCTTAAGTTCTTCTGTCAAAATACCCACTGACATACAAAAAAATCCGCAACAAAAACTTGCTGCGGATTTCTTTGTTGTGTTTATCACATTACTTAATGTCAACATCTGCAATGTAACTGCGGAGGGAGTCAACAACTACCTTTTCCAAAAGCGTAATGCGGTCGTCCGCATGCGAAACACGCCATTCTTCAAGCGTGTATGACTTATTCAAGTTCTCGTCATACATCTGAAACAAAGGATGCTCAAAGGGCGCGATTTCCGGATAGTTTGGAGGCTCCACTTCTACCACTTCTACGCGAACAACTCCTGCTTGAATCATTCCGATTTCTTCGGCAGCTGCGCGCGAGAGGTCAACGACACGACCTTTAATAAAAGGTCCGCGGTCGGTTACTCTAACAATGACTTCCTTGCCATTGTTTTGGTTTTTCACTTTAAGGTACGTGCCAAAAGGCAGTGTTCGGTGCGCACAGGTGAGACTATCTTGACTGAAAATTTCACCGCTACTTGTGCGTCTCCCGTTGAATTTGTTGGCGTAGTAACTTGCCTTGCCCTGCGCTTCGTAATTTTTCTTTGCAGAAGCAGAAGTCACGCCAAGCAACAGGACGATAATCACGAGTCCTGTTCTTAGGATTGTTTTTAGCATTCGATTTAGTTTGCCACAAAGGCAGCATCGCAAGCGAAACTGAGCGACCGAGGAGCATGAACTTGAAATAACGACAACCGACTGTATGGCCTACCCACATCTTCAAATTACCATCGTCGTCATCAATATTTCGCGCCATCCTCCAGCAAGAACGACAGGCAACAATTAGCAAAAAATGCCCAAGGAAATACACAAAAGCGCACTCAACTGCTACCCCTCTGTGAGGTTAACGAGTGCAAATTTACGACTTTCAGCAGGGGCAGACAAAAAAAGTAGCCTCATAATGAGCATTTTGGACATTTCGAAGGGGATAAGACAAAGGTTTGCAGAGTAGAGGTGACAAAGTCACAGATTTTCCAACTCAGAACTTATGATTTGAGTGTGGAAACTGAGGAATCCATAGTAAACTTATTATTGCTGACTGGTAAACTTAGAAATCTCACTTTTAAAGCATCCGTATCCCTGATGAATCGACATTATGGTATGAATTTTGAAAACCAAGCGCACCTTAAAAAATACATAAATATCAAAGTTACCTGAGAGCACTCAAGTCAATACCATCTGTATCGTTTATTAGAGAGAGAACACGAATCTCACGAATAACACGAAGCATTGCTGTTTAGATTCTAATAATAGCTTTTGCCCTTTCAGGGCGCAAACCTCAATTACAACTACACCCAGGGCGTTGCCTTGGGCTGATGGCTTTATCCCCTTTGCTTTACCCTTCGGTCAGCTACCGTTGGTTCAGGGGAATCATGCAAACTGTGGGGCTTATACTATTCGAACGAATTTATATTCATAGACCGAGCTGTTTACCGGATACCAATAAAAAAAATCCACCCGATTGCTCGGATGGATTTTAATAAGTTGCAAAGTTATTATTCTTCAGTCTTGGGAACTGTTACTTCAACTCCGTAACCAAATACTACAACACCGAAGCTTGTTTCGCCAGAGAATGAACCATTATAGTCAGATGTGCTTACAATGTAAACGTAAGATTCACCCCAATATTCGCTGGGAACATCAAACTTCATGGGTTCCTTTGAAGAAGTTGCCTGGTTAGTTGCATAGAGTTCCTGTGCCTTACCTGCGCCCTTAGAAGAACCAATCTTAACTGCATTCTGGAGGTCAGCAGCAGTTTCGATAGGATTGTGAGAAACGTAAACGTCGAAGTGACCGGGGAAAGTAGTTTCACCGAAGTACATTTCAATCATTGTTACGTCAAACCAAACCTTGGGGAAGTACATTCCTGTGAAGTCCATCTTGAAACCAGCAGCGTTCATTACGCCGTAAGTTACGATAGAACCTGAGAGCGTGTTGAACAATACGTTGGGTTCGAACACTGTAGAAGCCACACCGTAGAATTCCTGACCGTAGAGGGCAGCCATGTTAACTGTTGTGAAGCCACAAGCTGAAGAGTGTGTAGCACCGAGCATTGCGCGGTAGGGCAAGTAAGCATCTGCTTCTGCCGCAGTTGCAAAACTCCAGAAACCCTGCTCTGATGCCCAAGCGTCACCGTTAGTTGTGAACTCCTTAGTTTCACCAAAAGCAACAGAAACGCCGTCGCTTACGAAGGAGCGGTAGTAATAATGAGTCTTGTCAGTCAAACCAGTAACTGAGAATGTTGTAGAAGGCACAGCCATGTCACCTTCAACCTTGATGCTACCTGCAAGTGAGGGTTCGGGATTTGTACTTACAAGCAAGCCCCAGTTTGTAGCAGTAGCGCCTTCAACGGGAGAAATCGAAGCAGAGATAAGCGCTGATTCTCCAAAAGCATCAGCATCACCTGTAGTTGCTTTAGGAAGAACACCTGCAGCGGCGATGGGTGCATCGTATTCTGCCTTGGTGAAATCTTCGTCACAAGCAACGAAGCCCATAGTCAAGACACCCAACGCAAGTGTTTTGAAAATATTAAGTTTCATACTTTGTTATCTAGTTTATTAGGGATGTGCGTCACAGCAGTGTGACACACATCACCTACTATTAGTTTTTACTTTTCGCTCCAGTCAGTAATCTTATCAGCAACGGGATCCTGATTACCTTCTTCACCAATTACGTTCTGGTCGTCTTCAGTGATGCTTTCGTTTTCCTGGATTTCGCGGAGAGGCAACTGATAACGCCAAGAGTAGTGATACCAAGGCACGAAACCATTCTGGAAGTGGATAGGCCATGCAGAGGGATGGTCGTTAGTACCTTCGTAACCGCGGTCCATGTCAAACTGCCAACGACGGTGGTCGAAGTAAGAGAAACCTTCACCCCAGAGTTCAACGCGACGCTGGTTCTGAACAACATCGATAGTTGCACGCTTGATTTCCCAATCACCTTCAGTGAGACGGTTGCTCATGAACTCTGTGAGGAGTGTGTAAGCTTCGTCAGCACGACCGAGGCGTACGAGAGCTTCAGCTTCTGCGAGGTACATTTCTGAAGAACGCATGTAGATGAAGTCACCGAGGAAATTTTCTGCACCTTCAGCCTTAAACTTCAAGTTACCGTAAGAGGGGATGTCCCATTTGTTACCCTGAGCATCCTGACAAGGATAAGTTTCGCCGGGAGCTACGTAAAGGTACTTACGAACGTCGTTTTCAGGGATTGAATTGTAGAGCTTAGCATCGATAAGCTGAACTGCACCAACCTGACCACCGTAACCCAAGTACTGCGCACACATCCAAGACTGGAATGAAGCGTAAATCATAGAAGTAGATGTTGTGATGTCAACACCCCACATGATTTCAGAGTTAGTTACATCCTGGTAGTTGTAGTTGAATGCTTCGTCAACATTCATCAAGGGATAACCAGCGCGAGCTGCCTGAGCCATTTCAATAGCATCAGTCCACTTGTGCATTACGAGGTAAACACGTGAAAGAATACCCTGAGCAACGTTCTTATCAACCTGTGACTTAGAAGAACGCTTCCAACCATCGAGAAGGCCGATTGCAGAAGTCAAGTCCTTTACAACCTGGTCGTAAACCTGCTGTACAGTCGCACGGCTCTGAATGCTACCTTCTGCATCTGTAAGGAGGAGGGGGATACAAGGCTTGTTCTGTGAAGTAGCGTATGTATCCTGATAGAACTGAGCGAGGTAGAAGTAAGAAAGGCCACGGAGCGCAAGTGCCTGACCGAGCATTGCCTTACCTTCAGTAGTTGCTGTTTCAGGATTTACCATGGGTATGATTTCGTTAGTACCCTTGATAACTGTATAGAAGATTTGCCAAGGCCATGAAGCGCGGATATATTCCTGACCGTAGTATTCGAGTTGCTTGTCGAAGTGCCAGGGGTCACCGTCCATGTAAAGGCTGACGTCGTTAGACGTATTGTTTGAAAGCATCATGATACCACAGAGACCACGGTCCATGTGACCATTGATGTTATCAGCACCCGTACCGCTCATAAAGCTCAAGTTGGCGTAAACACCATCAAGCTGCGAACCAAGTACACCCTGAGGGTTGTCTTGTGCTGCATTGGCGATCTCTTCAGAGGTTGCTGCCCCAGAATACTGAGGTTCGAGGAAGCTGTCACCACAAGCGGTGAGCGTACCTGCGAGGAGCACCGTGCTAAGATATTTAGTAATTTTCATTGTTGTCTTTGTTTCTTGTTAAAGAATTGTGTTGGTTAATCTTAGAATGCTACGCTAACACCGAATGAAACAGTGCGCATTGCAGAGTAAGAGTCGTTGCTTGTAGCACCAGAGAGGCTCTGACGGGGGTCAAGACCATAGCGCTTAGAACCGAGGAAGAGGTTGTCACCTACAGCATAAACGCGGAGTGATTCAATACCAGAGAACTTCTTCAACCATGCCTTGGGCACTGTGTAACCGAGCTGAACGTTCTTCAAAGAGAAGTAGTCAGACTTCGTCAAGAAGCGGTCGTTAGTAACACCACCAGTCATGTTCATGTTTGCGTTTTCGAGACGGGGAACATCAGTGATGTCGCCGGGCTTCTGCCAACGCTTGAACATATCAATGTGGAAGTTAGAACCAGCGTTTGAACCCATCAAACCACCATAAGTACCATCGTAGCAGTAACCACCGAGTTGGAACGCAGTAGCGATAGAGAGGTCGAAGCCAAATGCTTCAATAGTTGTGCTAAGACCACCATATACATCGGGCAAAGAAGACTTGCCGAGTTCGTACTTAGTTGCAGAAGAACCGCTAGTAGTTGTAGTTGTTTCTACGTAGTTGTAGTACTGCTTGTTGCCGTTTGCGTCGAGGATAGGATTACCTTCAGCGTCGCTAACTACGCCAGTCTTTTCTACGTCGAGGTAGTACAATGCATTACCAGTCTGAGGATCTACACCAGCATACTTAACC
>CALCUV010000255.1 GCA_937906765.1 uncultured Prevotella sp. | reverse complement strand
TTATAGTAGCACATTCCGTGCCAAAATGCTTGAAACTACTGCTCTTAAGTCGTTTTTTAAGAATATTTAAGTTTTCAGCGTCTCGTTCTGGGCGGTTAAATAGTCGCTTAGGTTGTCCACAAATAGAGATTCTCGCCCCTTAATGACGCTCCATGATTATAATTACAGACTTACGAAAAACAAAAATACGCTTTCGACGCCGAAAGTTACTAATTGTGCGCCGAAAGAGTATTTTTGTTTCGCGACTTCTTAATGTGCTGAAAATGAAGTCTGCTTCTTCGCTTCTTCAGTGTATAAAAAACGTGGAGAGCATTCTTTTGAACACTCTCCACGTGCTATGTGTTTACGCCATCAAAGTGATGGTCGCATTACTTACTTCTTGAGTTGTTCGTTAACCGCAGCGAGTTTGTCGTTGAGGAGAACGAGGTCAGCCTTCAAGCGTTCCACCTTCTTGAGAAGGTCTTCTACGAGTGAGTTACCCGACTTTGATTTCGAGTTGAAGAAAGTGAGGTTTGTTTCGTAGTTCTGAATTTCGCTCTTCTTGAGTTCGATGTCGCGCTGCAAGCGTTGGCGTTCGCGTGAAAGGTCATTACCGCCCTTGTCTGCCACACTCCTCTTGAAGTTTTCAAGATTGCGCTTTCCTGCTGTAGCATGGAATCCGTCGTAAAGTTTGTCGCACACTTCGCGATAGTGCTTAAACACCTTGTCCTTCTTGCGGAAGGGCACGTGACCTACACTATTCCATTCTGCTTGGAGTTCCTTGACTGCCTGAATGTCAGTTGAACCTTCTGCAAGGAGAGCTTCGAGCTTTTCAATGATAGCATTTTTCTTCGCAAGGTTATCGTTTTCTTCCTGACGCACACTTACGTTAGACTTGCTCTTCTGTTCGAAGAAATAGTTGCACGCATCGTTGAAGCGCTTCCAGATAACTTCTGAACTCTTATGGGGAGCAGGACCGATGGTCTTCCATTCCTTCTGAAGTTCTACGAAGATGTTGGTGGTCTTCGCCCAATCAGTGTCGTCCTTAAGTGCTTCAGCCTTTTCGCAAAGAGCAGTCTTTGCAGCAAGGTTGCTTGCATATGAATCACGAACGCCACGGAAGTGCTCGGTCTTGGCTTGGAAGAAACGGTCGCAGGCAGTGCGGAAGCGCTCAAAGATTTGGCTGTTAATCTTCTTGGGAGTAAAGCCGATGGTCTTCCATTCATTTTGAAGGGCAATGACTTCCTTTGTCAAGTCTTCCCATTCGTTGAACGACGCAATGGCACTTGTGTTAATGGCTTCTACACGTTCGCAAAGTTCCGTCTTACGTGTGAGGTTGGCTTCCTCTTGCGCCTTGAGGTCTTCGAAATGTGCTTGGTGGCGCTTATTGATTGCGGTTGAGGCATCCTTAAAGCGTGTCCAGATTTGTTCGCGGAGTTCGCGTTCTACGGGACCCGTTTCGCGGAAGTCCTGATGAAGTTTCTGGAGTTGGTGGAAGGCGCTGATAACGTCCTCATGTTCGATGAGTTTTTCAGCAGCTTCGCAAAGCGCAGTCTTGATTTCAAGGTTCTTCTTGAAATCGTAGGCGCGCATTTCGTGGTTCATGCGGAGCAGGTCGTAATACTGTTCAACGTAGAGTTGATAGTTCTTCCAGAGTTCCGTAGCGCGTTCTGCGGGTACGGTTTTTACATCCTTCCAATCCGATTGAAGGTTCTTAAATTCCTCATAGTGCTTGTCGGCATCCTCGGGCGACGCTACGAGTTCCTTAATGCGCTCGATGATGGCAAGTTTCTTTGCAAGGTTGTTCTGCTTTTCTGCCTCGAGAGCCTCAGCTGCGTGCTGGCGTGCTTCCTTAATGATGTTGAGTTGCACTTTAAGTTCCGCCTCACTATTGTCAGGAGCGGGCATGAAGTCTTCAGGGAGACCTCCATTCTTAATATATTCCTCGCGGGCAGCCGCAGCCTCCGCGTTGTGAATCTTGTAATAAATCTGCTTAAGCAAATCGATTTCCGCACGTTCGGCATTGCAAGCATCAAGTGCTATTTCCTTGAGGCGGGCAATGACTTCCTGCTTCGTAGCAGGTTGTGCCTTCTTCGTTTCCTTCTCGGCTGCAGGAGCCTCTACTACTTCAATTGTTGCAGGTGCAACTTCAACTTCTGCCACTGGGGCAACATCCTGTACTTCTACTTCAGGATTCAAAATTTCTTCCATAATTGTTAAATATGGGTTAGATGAGCAATTAGAGTTTTCTTAAAGAAACTCGGAACAATGAGCGACTGGCGCTCCACACACTAATGAATTTGCGCACACATGGCGCTAATGAACCGCAAATAAAGTTATTTAATTTGGGTTGGCAAAATAAATTTTAACTTATTTTCTAAATGAGTAGATTTTAAGGCATAAAGGGGTGACTGAATCCCATCTGCTGAGGCGCAAAACAGGGATGCTGAAAACGAAGTTGGGTGGGGTAAAAATTAAAACCGACTTAATTTTGTGGGCATTACTATAGCAGTTATGTGCGTGACTTTAGGTTGACTCATAAGGACTTTATGTATGCATTGCCCCCGTAGGAGGGCATACTTGCCTAACCGCGGGTGAGCAGGGCGAACCTGCGGTGGTACTATACGAACGAATAAATCTATCGGTCCCCGTAGGAGGACCCACAGCACCTGGATATGCTACAAATTGCTTTAACTTATCCGGTCGTTGTGGGTCCTCCTACGGGGACCGATAGAGAAACTCAACTGTTATCCCTAATCCGCAGGTTCACTGCGTTCACCCGCGGTTAGGCAAGTGTGCCCTCCTACGGGGGCAATGCATGCATAAATTCTATATGGGTCAACTACTATATTATTGCCTAATTTTTTGAAATTTATACATAACATCGTAAAATTACAATTTGCTAAAATGTATTTCAGAAATCATCAAATTTGTGTGTTTCTTGGAAAAGTGGAAAAATAACTGTTATATTTCTTGGAAAAGTGGCAAAAATATATTGGTTTTGCCTTGGAAAAATCTAATATTATTATACGAAAAAAGGAGTACAATCATTTTCGTACTCCTTTTTTCGGAAGTCGTAATAGTTTTGTTTGTTATATCAATCCTCTTTCTTTGAGCCACTGAGCTCTGACTTTATCGCCTCGTTCAATCTGTTCAAGACGCTGAACCATATCAAACTTCAGTTCTTCGAGATTGGTAATAGGAATATGAA
>CALCUV010000254.1 GCA_937906765.1 uncultured Prevotella sp. | reverse complement strand
AAGCGCCTGAAGTAATGACTTTGACGCAGGAGGAAGCGGAGGCTTACCTTGCCTTGCATCCCGAAGCGGTGGTGGAAGAAGACGTTTTACCCCTTCCCGAGTACTCTCAGAATGCCGTAATCCCCTCCAAGGAAACACATCCAGAGGAAGCACCTACGAAGGAAGCGCCCGTCGTCCTCACACTCACGGCAGATACCTTGCGCACCGCCCTCAGCATCGCCATTCCCGCGGTGTCGGTCATCTTGCTCCTTGTTATCATTATCCCCCTCGTACGCTTGCGCCTCAGAATGCGCAAAGACACGTTTGAGAGGGCTTGTGAGGAGGACAACATACTGCAGGCCTCGTGGATACAAACACCCTTCTCCTTCGGTCGCACCATCTTCTTGCCCGTGGGTCGCACTCCCGATGAAGAGCGCCTCTTTATCCTTCACGAGCAAGCCCACATCGCTTGCCGACACTACATTGACGTTTGGGCGATAGAGTTACTCACGCGCCTCATGTGGTTCAACCCCGTGCTTTGGATGGTGCGCAAAATGCTACGCGACCTTCACGAATTTGAAGCCGACCGTCTCGTGCTTGAACAAGGCACGGACGCCTACGCCTATCAGTGCCTCCTTGTGAGCGAAGCATCGGAGGATTGTACCATCATTGCCAACGGATTCAACAATTCCTTCATCCGCCGTCGCATTAAGGAAATGAAGCGCACCGAGCGCATTGGCATCAGTCGTTTTGGCAAACTCCTGACCGCCCTGTGGATGCTTGCGCTCACGGGCGCTACGGTTGCCTTTGCCCTACCCCAAAAGCCTGCTACGATTGTGCACGTCATGAGAGACACACGCGCTATGGGCGTTGACACCTGCTATGTGGAAGAAATCGTTGCCCCACCGCAAGTAAGCATAACGCAACCCTTATTTGTCGTGCATGCGCATGGGGATACCACGGAGTTTACGAGCATCGTTAGCGAGACTCCCGATAGCATGTATTCACAACGCCTTTTCATCAAATACCCAGCGCGCTCAAAAGAAGAAGCAACCGCGATTTCGGGTCGCATACAAAATCATGTGCAAACCGCGCTCAGATTGGTAGAGGAGGATAAGTTGCACCAAGATATTTCGAGTCACATACAAAACCAGGTGCAAACCATACTCAGATTGGCAGACGTGGATAAGTTGCTCCAAGATGTTGCGCAAGCACCAACCACTCCCTCTCCCGCGCCTCAACAAGAGGCGAATGAAACACCCAGCAACGCGGAAACTCCCCACGACAGAAGTCAAGAATTGGACAACCCTTATGTCGCTCCTACCTATGCGCCCAACGGATGGCGCTACGTGGCAGAGTTACCCAAACACGACCCTAACGACAAGCGCCGTATCAAACTCCGCCACGAGGGCGACGAAACCTTCTTGACCTTTGCCAAGAAAATCAGGAACGAAAACGAACTCGTGCGCTTCGGAGGTCCCGATAGTTATATTGTAGATGCCACCACGGGTGTGCATTACAAAGCGCGCCGTTGCATCCCCGACTATGCGTGGAACTACTTCTACGTTAAGGATATGGTGGGCGAAATCATCGAAGTAACCGTCGTGTTCCCCCGCATCCCCGACTCCACTGAGTGGATAGAACTCTATCAAGTGACCCGCGACAAGCAGAGCGGAGAAATGCTGAAGGTGGCGCAGATTATGGAGTAAAGGGAAATGCAAAACACCCTCCGCCGTCCGGATAAATTCTAACTCCTCATTCTTCATGAAACCTCTCCTCCCCCTCCTCCTCTTTCTCCTCACCGCCTGCCAACCGAAATACTATATAATTACCGAGCGCGACGCGGATGGGCGCATCCTCTCCATGATGGAGATGTCGGACTACGACCGAACGATGACGAGGCAATTAGAAAAGGAGACACTCACCTACGACTCCATCCCGCAATTCCGCATCGCCACGCTCAAAAAGGCGGCACAACATTATGCGCCTCACGATTCCAAGACCTTTGCCGTCTATACCCATTCCCACACCGTGGCGCCCTTGCTCAACTCCACGGGCACGAATGCCCTGGCGATGTGGTGCACACACGAAGCCACCTACCTCGCCATTGTTGACAAGCAAGACTACACGAGCAAATATTATCACACGCCCAACGGATTTCACCTGCGCGATTGCCAAACGGGCAAGACTTACCCCATCGTCAGACTCCTCGGCTACCCCTTAGGACAGACGTATTGGATTGAGGGTGTGCCGGGTGAATGGCATTGCCGTGTGCTCGTCTTCCCGCCTCTGCCCGAGCATTGCACCACCATAGACATCATTAACGGCGGTCCCTCTCCTACCCCTGTGCTGGGCACAAACGGATGGTCACTACGCCAAAATATGTATCAAATCAAGGTCGCTACGCTTCAAGCACAACAACACATCGCCACCTATAAGGAAACCGTGGTCGTGGAATAAACACATACGCACAAACAACCCTGGGGAGCGGAAGTCCCTCACCCCTCCGTTCCCCTTTTTCACCCACCGATGTACTATAAAAATAGTATGACGCAAAATTATATCCCACTTAGTAAAAACTAAGTCGGACTTAGTTAAAATTAAGTCGGACATAATTTGAATTAAGTGCCGAATAGTTTTTCATATCTCAACCATTGCTTCTACCGCTCCTCTAAATCATCAGCTTACACCCCAATCGTAAAAAATATATAAAAATTCCCTAAAAAATCTGTCACAAAAAAGCGCTTCATTCGTTATATAATTAGAAACTCTTAACCCATAATTTCATGAAACACCTATTCCCCCTCCTCATTGCGCTCTTCGCTCTCTCGGCACAAGCGCAAACCTTCAAGTTCAGCGTGAAGGGCACCATCGTTGAAGAAGGTACGAAGGACGCACTTCCCACGGTGAAAGTGCAACTCCTCACCACCGACTCCGTGCGTGAATCGCACGCCACGACCAACGAAGAAGGCGCCTTTCTGCTCAAAGCCAAGAAGGCGGGCAAGTACATTGTCTGCGCCGAAATGGTGGGCTTCGAAACGCTCTATCACAATGTGGAGTTTACCTCGAAGAAATCCACCATCGACCTTGGCAAACTCACGCTCACGGCTGAATCTTACCAGCTGGACGAAGCGCAAGTCACCGCCCTCTCGCGCATGATGACCGTGAAGGCCGACACCCTCCTGTTTAACACCAAGGCTCTGCGCCTACCGCCCAACGCTTCGCTCGCCGCAATGATGAAGGAGTTGCCCGGCATTTCCATTGACAAAGACGGCAACCTCACCTTTCAGGGCAAGAAGGTGAGTCAGATTCTCGTGGACGGCAAACCCTTCTTCGGCGATGTGAGTACGGCACTTGCCAACATGCCTACCGACGCCGTGAAGGACGTGAAGATGTATGAGAAGACGGACGAGGAGAAGGAGTTTCGTGGCGAACTCGACACGGACAAGGCCACCGTGGTTGACCTCACGATTAAGGACGAATATAAGTCGTCGTGGATGGCAAACATCGACCTCGGCGCTGGCACTCACGACCGCTACATCGGCAAGGTGTTTACCACGAACTTCACCGACCGCCGTCGCACCGCCATCTTTGGGCAGGTGAACAACGTCAGCCAGAATCAGAGTGTGGACGAAAACGGCAACTGGTCCTATTGGGGCGGACTCAACGGCATCTACACCTACCGCAAGGCGGGCGCCATGCTCCAATGGGACAACGGCAAGGGTAATAAGGAAGCGGGCAACTTGCGCGTGAATGGTAACGTCAACCTCTGGCACAACGACCAGACGAGCATCACCGACAACAACAATGAAACCTTCCTCGGAGGCGGAAAGTCGCAATACGGCTTTGCTCACGCTGAGCAAAAGGCGCATGGCGTAGTGGAGATGCGAATGCCACGCTCACGTACAACATCGACTCGCTCAACCGCATCTACTTGCGTGCCAACTATTCGTATAACGCCAAAGATAGTAAGAGCCAATCTTTCTCATCCACCTATCACGAAGCGCCCACCGACAATGGCAACTTGGCGGGT
>CALCUV010000253.1 GCA_937906765.1 uncultured Prevotella sp. | reverse complement strand
CTTGGAAACTGCAGTGAATGAACCTCAAAATGCAGAGGCGCGCAACGGCATGGCAGTGGCTCAGTACATCGCAGGTATGGCATTCTCAAACGTAGGTCTCGGAGTGGTTCACGGCATGGCACACCCCATGGGTGCTATCTTTGACATTCCTCACGGCGTGGCAAATGCATTGCTCCTCCCCACTATCATGGAATTCAACATGCCTGCTGCCGTTGATAAATATGTACAGATTGCCAAGGCTATGGACGTTTACAGCGCTGGCATGAGTAAGGAAGAAGCTGCTCAAGCTGCTGTAGATGCCGTTCGTGCTCTTGCCATTCGCGTAGGTATTCCTCAACATCTCACAGAGCTTGGCATTAACGAGGGCGACCTTGACCGCCTCGCAACTGCTGCGGCAGCCGATGTCTGCACACCCGGTAATCCGCGCGACGTAAATAAGGATATTATTCTTGACCTCTATAAGAAGGTGCTTTAATTAAAATTAGGTTGTAAGGTTTTGAGGTTATTAGGTTATAAGGTCTTGCGGATTGAAGTCCTTAAAGTCCCTAAAGACCTTAAAGATTCTAAAGACCTTAAAGTCTTTACCCCCTCATAACCTCAAACCTTATAACCTTCCCCCCTCATAACCTCTTAACCTCATAACCTCTTAACCTAAAACAATGATTACCCCACTTCATATCGAAGAATTTATTAAGCAGGCGCACCGTGTGGGTGATGCCGGTCTCACTGTGTGTAGTAGTGGCAACCTCTCTTGGCGCATTGGCGACGAAGCCTTAGTTTCTGGCACCGGTTCTTGGGTGCCCACGATTCAAAAGGAAAAGGTTTCACAATGTGTCGTTGCTACGGGTGAGGTACTCAATGGTGTGAAGCCCTCAATGGAAAGTGGTTTCCACCTTGGCGTACTCCGTCAGCGCCCTGACGTAAATGTGGTGTTGCATTTCCAATCTCCTTATGCAACAGCGGTTTCTTGCATGAAGAAGAAGCCTGAAAATTTCAACGTAACGGCAGAAGTGCCTTGCCATGTGGGACGCGAAATTCCCATCATCCCTTACCTTCGTCCGGGTTCTCCCGAATTGGCAGAAGCAGTTGTTGAAGCAATGAAGGAACATAACTCTATCCTCCTCACGAATCACGGTCAGGTAGTTTGCGGTAAGGATTTCGACCAAGCCTTTGAGCGCGCCATGTTCTTTGAAATGGCTTGCCGCATCATCATTCAGAGCGGCGGCGATTACTCTGTGCTTACACCTCAAGAAATTGAGGACCTCGACGTTTATGTGCTTGGTAAGAAGACGCCCTTACAGCAATAAGTAATAATTATATTAAATGGTTTAGTCTTTCTAGAAGATATAGATTGTCTAGAGATCTCTAGATTGTCTATATTTTCTAGAAAGTCTCAACCCCTCATCACCTTAACCCCTCAAAACCCTCCCCCTATGAATAAAGTATATCTCGCTGCCGACTTCGGTGGTGGCAGTGGGCGCGTCATCGCTGGCTGGTTAGACGGCGGACGTCTCATTATGGAGGAAGTACATCGCTTCCCCAACCGTCAGGTGCGCCTTGGCAAACACGTTTATTGGGACTTCCCCGCGCTTTTTGCTGACATGAAGGAAGGTCTTAAAAAGGCAGCAGCAAAAGGATATCACGTAGAAAGTATCGGGGTAGATACGTGGGGTGTGGATTTTGGGTTGATTGACCGCGACGGTAACTTGCTCGGAAATCCCGTGTGTTACCGCGATGAGCGTACGGCAGGTATTCCCGAAAAGGTGGCAAAGATTCTGAACCCATCGGAACATTATGCCACGACGGGTATTCAGGTGATGGAGATTAATACGCTCTCTCAACTTTATAGTCTTAAGGGAAGTGCGCAACTGGAAGCAGCGGAACACCTGCTCTTCATGCCCGACCTTTTCAGTTACTTCCTTACTGGTGAAATTAGCAACGAGTATTGCATCGCTACCACTTCCGAACTCATGGATGCCAAGCGCCGTAATTGGTCTTGGGAAACCATCAAAATCCTTGACCTTCCCGAACGCATTTTTGGCAACATCGTCATGCCGGGTAGCGTACGCGGCACGTTGACTCCCGAAGTTGCAGAAGAGACTGGTCTTGGAGCAGTGAAAGTTGTTGCGGTGGGTTCTCACGATACGGCATCTGCCGTTGCTGCAGTCCCTGCTGTTGAGGGCAATGGCGCAGTTGCATTCTTAAGTTCGGGCACCTGGTCACTCTTAGGCCTTGAACTTCCCGAACCTATCCTTACCGAAGAGGCACGCCTTGCGGAATTCACCAACGAGGGTGGTGTAGGCGGTCGCATCCGCTTCTTACAAAACATCACAGGCCTTTGGATTCTGCAACGCCTTATGTCGGAGTGGGAAGCGCAAGGCGAAAAGCAGACATTTGGCGAACTGCTTCCTGCGGCTGAAAGTGTGAAGATTTCAAGCATAATCCCTGTGGCAGATGCGGCATTTATGAATCCTGCTTCTATGGAGAAGGCTATTTGCGATTATTGCGCTGCTACGGGGCAACCCGTGCCTCAAACGAAGGCTGAAGTCACCAAGTGTGTACTCCAATCCTTGGCGGCAAAATATCGCGAAGCACTTGCGGGAATCAAGGACTTACTCCCCCACCCCCTTAAGCGCTTACACATCATCGGAGGTGGCTCACAAAACGCACTGCTCAACCAACTCACGGCCGACGCTCTCAGAATCCCCGTTTGGGCTGGACCTGTCGAAGCAACAGCTATGGGAAATATTCTCGTACAAGCCATGTCGGCTGGAGAAATTGCCGATATTGCCGCCCTTCGCGAAGTGGTGCGCAACAGCGTAACGCCAACGATTTTTGAACCTAAGTAGGGTTCTAGAGTACAACTGACAGAGTACAGAGTACAACTACCATCCGGATGGTGCTCTCCCCCTGTTTATAGGGGGAGGGGACCAC
>CALCUV010000252.1 GCA_937906765.1 uncultured Prevotella sp. | reverse complement strand
ATCTTTAAAAACAAATTCTGCCATTGGAGAACGGCATATATTTCCTAAACAGATAAACAATATTTTCATTGACAAACTAAACAATTATTATTTATCACTCTTAAGAGCCTCCATAATTTTTTCTTGAAGCTCTTCAAGAAGTTCAGGATTATCTTGAATCAAACGCTTAGCAGCATCACGACCTTGTCCAAGTTTAGTATCATTATAGCTAAACCAAGCACCAGATTTCTTAATCACGCCAGCTTCAACTCCGAGGTCAATAATTTCACCAGCAAGTGAAATACCCTCGCCAAACATAATATCAAATTCAGCTTTACGGAAAGGAGGTGCCACCTTATTCTTAACAACCTTAACCTTAGTTTGATTACCTAATACATTATCACCATCCTTAATAGATGTTGATTTACGAATATCAAGACGCACTGAAGCATAAAATTTCAATGCATTACCACCAGTAGTTGTTTCAGGCGAACCAAACATAACACCAATCTTCTCACGCAATTGGTTGATAAAAATACATGTAGTATTAGTTTTATTGATACTCGCTGTCAATTTACGCAAAGCTTGACTCATCAAACGAGCTTGTAATCCTACCTTGTTGTCACCCATGTCGCCTTCGATTTCTGCCTTCGGAGTAAGTGCCGCCACAGAATCGACAACGACGATGTCAACAGCGGCAGAACGGATGAGTTGGTCGGCAATTTCTAACGCCTGTTCACCGTTGTCGGGCTGAGAGATTAGGAGGTTGTCAGTATCCACTCCAAGTGCCGCAGCATAGAAACGGTCAAAAGCGTGTTCAGCATCAATAAAGGCTGCAATACCTCCCTGACGCTGTGCCTCAGCAATAGCATGGATGGCGAGCGTAGTCTTACCCGAACTTTCAGGACCGTAAATTTCGATAATACGCCCCTTGGGGTAACCTCCAACTCCGAGAGCGAGGTTAAGACCTAACGAACCTGTAGGAATCACTTCAACATTCTCAACTTGATCATCCCCCATTTTCATGATAGAACCCTTACCGAAGTCCTTCTCAATCTTTGCCATCGCCGCTTGAAGGGCTTTCAACTTCTCGCTTTTATCATCAACTTGAATTACAACTTCTTTCTTTGCCATAAATTAAGGTTTAAAGGTTATTAGGTTGCTGAGGTTTAAGGGAAAGACGGATTGCATGTGCGTTGCTTATCCACTTGCGCCCAACAACAAGTTTCATATTTATTTGTTGTTAGGCAAAGATACATAAAAGTAGTGAATTGCACCTTCGCAAGACGGAAATTAAATCACGGATTCCAGCAAATTAACGCACCTTTCTGCTGCTAACGAGCAAAGGTACGCAAGAAGATTCCCCCCACCCCTTTTCTGAAACACATCAATTCCCCATCAAGCGCATTTGTCGTAAGATTTGCTTGCGACGCTTCAGCATATAGGGCGAAGGATTTTTCGAACTAAACTTATTGGGGTTAGGCAAGGTGGCGGCTATGAGTGCACAATTAGGACGAGTGAGTTCACTGGCCGCACAATTAAAATGCTCTTGCGCAACGGCTTCGGCACCATAGATTCCCGGACCCATTTCTATGCTATTGAGATAGACTTCCAAGATGCGCTCTTTCGACCAAAAGAGTTCGATGAGTACTGTGTAATACGCCTCAATCCCCTTGCGCAACCACGTGCTTGTACCAAAGGTAAACACATTTTTAGCCGTTTGTTGCGTAATTGTGCTTGCCCCTCGTTTACGTTTACCTTGACGTCGCTCTTCCATAGCTTCCTCAATCGCCTTAAAGTCAAAACCGTTGTGCTCATAAAAGCGCTGGTCCTCAGAAGCAATAACGGCATATTTCAGATTGGGGTCTATCTCCTCAAGAGACACCCAGTCATGACGCAAAGATGGCATGCGCCCGTCTAAGAGTTCACCGGCACAATAACGTAGCATCATCGGGGTGAAAGGCACTGGCACAAATCGGAAAAGGAGTACACCGCCAATGGTCCAAACCAAGAAGGCAATGACTATCCTACGAAGGTATTTCATAAATATAGATTTAGGAAAAGGACTTATACATTTAAAAAAAGGACTGCGCCATTTCTGACGCAGTCCTAATGATTCTTATTAAGTAGCAAGTTAAACTTGCGTCACTTTTATACAAATGAGTTTAGAACTTGTAACGATTGTCAACAACTTCTACATCCTGCAACAAAGCGTTAACCAACTCTTCGTTAGTCTCAGGTTGACCATACATGCTATATCTCATGCTGATGATATTGTTCATATACTTCTGAGTTGCAGCCTGAAGTGCATTTGTCTCGTTGTAAGGAACAACTGAGGGAACTTCTTCAACAACCTGCACGAAGTAAACTGCACCAGCGCCCTTGATAGGACCTACGAAGTCGCCTACTTTTGCTCCTGCGATTACACCTGAAAGAGCGGGTTCAGAAAGATTCACTCCGGCAACACGTGCGTTTGTAGCAAAACTTGTTGTAAGCGCAGAGTCAACTACTACGTTAGCAATCTTTGTTGCTTCCTCAATAGACTTAGGAGCACCTACGAGTTCGAGTGCCTTTTCGCCCTTCTTGTTCTGCTTTGCAAGACGTTCGAGACCTTCCTTTACAGACTTATTATCCCAAGCAAGGTAACCTTCGTGTTCACCTACTAATGCCATAACGATAAGGTGTTCCTTATTCGTTCCGCATTCATAAATACGAGAAACACTTCCGATTTCAGCTTCATCAAGTGCCCAACGAATGGCGTCCTTAAGACCAGGCAAGTATGCATCTTGAGAAATGCTTGCTGCGTCTAAGTCAATATCGCGAATCATATAACTTGATGTAAGCGCGTTCTTCTCAATCTCTTCGATAGTCTTGTTTTCTGCAAGGAACTTGTTCAACTTGCTGAGTTCTGCATTGTAAGTTTCCTTAGAGAATTCATTCAAACACTTCACAACAGCTACATCATACTTTTCAACAACATTCTTAGTGTCGAGCACTTCAAGCACCATGCTGTAATTGTTATCAAATTTGAGCACAGCAACTTCACCCTTCTTTGTGTTGTTCAAGAGGTTGATCAAGCTTTCTGTATTTGCGTCAAGCGCAGAATTCTCATATTGAGCAGAAGTAATCCACATAGAGTCAGTGGGTTGCTCATACTTCTTAGCAAGTTCCACAAAACTTGCACCACCCTTAACTGCGGTAGCAATACTATCCGCAAGCGTCTTGCTAGCTTCGATATCTGCAGCAACCGCAAAGACACGACGGAAAAGAACTGAGTCAGGAGCTTGAACCTTTGAAACAAGCTTGAACGTATTTACTGTATTGTCAGCAGGGTTAAAATATACGTCGCAAACGCTACCCACAGCCGCTGTATCAAGACGACCATAGATGTCAGTCATTCTCTTAAACGCATCCTTACGCAAGGGAACTTTGCTATAAGCTATCAATGAGTTGCTTGCTGCTACCGTAGCGGCGGGATCATTACCTGCACGAAGTTGTTCTGCAATTTGTTCTACTTCAGCAGTAAGGTTTGCCAAGTCGGCAGAGTCGGGGCGAACTTCAACATCGATATACTTAACGCTGCTCACAGGAGAATTAAGTTTGTAAGATGCTTTGTTTGCTTCATATACTGCTTGAAGATCTGCATCAGTAACAGTTACTTCGTCATCAGAAATTGCGTTATAAGGAAGTGCTGCTACGATAACGCGCTTTTGGTTATTATCAGCAGAATCCAACTTTGCAATCAAAGGACTTGCAACACAAGTGCTGCTAAGAAGTGTATAGAACTTTGATTGAAGAAGTTCCTGACGCAACTGCTTTTCAGTGAACGACCAAATTGTGTAAATAGAATTGATTTGTTCAAGCATTGCTTCGTTGTTTTCTTGCTGAGCTTGAGCAATTGTTTGGTCTTTTGTCTTCAAGAACTCTTGAAGTCTGGTGTAATCAAACTTACCTTCAGGTGTGCCGAAGAAAGGTACCAACACTTGAAGACTTTGTGATTCGCCCTTAACGAGTGCGTTTTGAATGTCAGCAGTAGTTACTTGAATACCTGCTTCTTCTGCTTGCTTTTCGATGATTTGTAAACGAACAAATTCGTTCCACACTTCATCGCGAACCTGCTGAACTTGTGCATCAGTGAGATTGCCGGGTTGTCCCTGCAAAGTGAGCATAATCTTTCTTACTTGTGTTCTTTCTTCAACAAGTTGGTTATACTCATTAATGTCAATTGAAGTGCCGTCCACTTCACCTGCCTGCTGCTTATTGAACGCTGCTGTAGTTTCAATAGCGTTAAAAAGGTCACCGGCAATAAAACCAAAAAGACCAAGACCGATTGCACCTACGATCAAGGCTCCGTGGTTTCTGATTGTTTGTAATGCTGCCATTAGTTTATTTATTTATTGATTATTAATTTCACCAGAGAAAGCGGAGGAGTCCACTTTGTCGCGCAAAATTAATAAAAATCTGAAGATTAACAGGTGTTTTCGCTGAAAAAAAGCGAGTTTTCTTACATATAGTTGTTTATAACGAAATAATTTGCAACTATGATTAAATAAAAAAATACTGCCGATGCAAGCATCAGCAGTATCATATTTATTTGAATAACTAAGTTGTCACTTTGTTTATTCTGCAACCTTTGTCAAAACAATGCCACCGCGATAAGCGTCATAGTAACCACCGAACTGACCTTCTACTGTAACCAAAGTACACAACACGTTAGCGATTGTGATAGTTGACTTGTCGTCGCTCAATTGCATATATACGTTGTCGTATTTAGTAGCGTCAGCAAGACTTGCAGCATTCAAACCACCTACTGAGAAGTCCATCAAACCATAGTTGGGGTCGTTCAATGTCACATTGAGTGAAGACTGTAAGGGAATTGCAATGATGTTTTCTTCGCTGAAGTACTGAGCCTTAACAAAGTTCAAGCCACGATCTACAGTCAAACCGTTTTGTGCGAAGTAAGGATCGAGGTTACAAACTGTCACTACGCTGGGATCTTCTTCGTCCCAAACGAGACCGATAGTAGCATCGTATTCATCACCATACTCTTCAGAAACCATCTTACCTGAATACTTCACCATCTTAGTGAGATCCAAACCTGCCTTCTGACCTACAGTAATTTTAACTTCCTGACCACAAGCGTCGCCACAAGTAAATACAATTTCGCCAACACGTTCGCCTGCTTCTGTGTTTTCAGCAATTGCGAATGTTACGTCTGCAGTCTGAACACCAACGTGAGTTGTTGCAGGGTCTTCTACCATTGTAATCCATTCAGGGCAAGAAACCTGATAACCATTAGCAGCTGTAAGCGCTACAACCAACTCACCACCAGCAGCAGGAGCCATAACTTCTTTCTTATCAACTGCAAGTTCAATACCGTCTTGAACTACAACCAAAGAGTCCTGAAGACCATTTTCAGCAACAATATAAATGGTACCTGTACGTTCCTGACAAGATTCTGTAGGAGCAACTGTGAAGTGATAAGCTGCTGAAGAATTCACACCGCGAGAAACAGTTGCGTTTTCGTTAAACTCAATCCATTCGGGAGTCTTCACTGTGAACGCTGAGTTTG
>CALCUV010000251.1 GCA_937906765.1 uncultured Prevotella sp. | reverse complement strand
CACCAGCGGTGCGCACACCATCCCTTATATAGATGTGCACAACAATAACGCCACCGTTGAACACGAAGCAACGACCTCAAAAATCTCAGAGGATCAACTTTTCTACTGCCAGCAACGTGGCATCCCCATTGAGGGAGCTGTTGACCTCATAGTGAATGGTTATGCCAAGGAAGTGATTAACAAGCTCCCCATGGAGTTTGCCGTTGAGGCGCAGAAGTTGCTTTCCGTATCTTTGGAGGGCAGTGTGGGGTAAACAACCCTCTTGTTGTGACAAGACAATACTAAAAAAACTCGCTTTGAAGCATCACAATTATGCTTCAAGGCGAGTTTTTTATTGTTCGTTTTTTTGTAAAACCAACTTGGAGTGTGTCTATGGGTGAACAAACTCTAAACTACAGTTTTGCTAAAGTTATTTCCTACTTTCATTGCGGTGTGTTTACAACCCTTCCTTACATCTCCAAAACAGAAATAATAATTCGCGCTCTTATTCCTTACTTTGTGCGCCGAATAAGTAATATTGTGCGCCGAATTAGTGACTTTGTGGCGCTCGTTTTTAGTTGCTGAAAAATAGGTACTTATACAGTTCTGGTTTTTTGAGGAAAAGTCGGACGTGTAGGGCATATGCATCATGCCAGTTCTCACAATGGGCATAAGGACTTCCGCAGATTAAGCGCTAATTTTCGCAGCATTGACCTTAAAACTTTTTGCTCCGCCTGTGGATAACTTCAGAAAATTGGTGTAACTTTGCAAAACTTATGCGCCAGAAATTTTTCTCTTTCCTTACGATTTGTTTTGCCCTCATTGTGGCAGTGCCCTTCTCCGCTTTTGCAGAGAAGAAATTCACGTTGGTAATCGATGCCGGCCATGGCGGACGCGACGCGGGCGCTGTGGGGCGCAAGGCGAAGGAAAAGACGATTAATCTGAAAGTAGCGTTGGCCTTTGGCAAGTTGGTGGAAACGAAATGTCCCGAGGTGAAGGTGATTTACACGCGCAAGACGGATAAGTTTGTGACCCTCTCAGAGCGTGCGGCTATTGCCAATCGCAATCATGCCGACCTCTTTATTTCGATTCACACGAATGCTGTGGCGCGCGGGCGAAAGGTGTATGGCACGGAGACGTTCACGCTCGGTATGGCGCGTGCGGATGAAAACCTTGAGGTGGCGAAGCGCGAAAACGCCGTAATCACTTACGAAGATAATTATAAGCAGACGTATGCCGGTTTTGACCCCAGCAGTCCTGAGAGTTACATTATCTTTGAATTCATGCAGGACCGTTATATGGAGCAAAGCGTAGAGTTGGCGCGCTGTATCCAAAATCAGTACACATCTCACGCAAAGCGTCAGAACAAAGGCGTAAAGCAGGCGGGTTTCTTGGTGCTTCGTGAAACGTCAATGCCCTCCGTGCTCACGGAATTGGGATTCATCTCAACCCCCGCGGAAGAAGATTATCTGAACTCGGCACGTGGTCAGCAACAGTTGGCGCAGAGTCTTTATAATGGTTTTGTGACTTATTATAAAAAGGTGACAAAGCATGCCAGTGCGCCCTTGGTGGCGGCCAGTGAGGCGGTTGAAACGCCTGCAGAGGAAACTCCTGTTCCCCCAACGCCACAAACGCCAACGACTGCGCCCTCCACTACGCCCCAAAAGGCAACTACTGCTCACGCAAAGCCCGTTTTCAAAGTGCAGATATTTACCAGTCCCACGAAGGTGAAGTCCACCGACAAGCGCCTTCAGCATGTGCAGAAACCTGACTACTATAAGGACGGAAAAACGTATAAATACACCAGTGGCAGTTCTACGAATTATGCAACAATTAATAACCTCCGTCGCCAACTCTCCAAGCGCTTTAAAGGGTGCTTCGTAGTTGCCTTCCTAAATGGCAAACGCATTGATTTAGACGAGGCACGCAGGTTAGCAAAGTAAAGGGTAAGGTTATAAGGTTCAAAGGTCGCTTCGCTTTAAGGTTTTTAGGTGAGGTTATAAGGTTGTAAGGTTTTTAGGTTATAAGAGCCTAGCAGTATGGTTTCGGGTTTAAGGCTTTTAAGGTTTCAAATGTCTTTACGGTCAAAATACACATTCCGCATGGCCCTTAAAACCTCACAACCTTAAGACCTCATGACCTCAAACCTTAAAACCTCCAAACCTCACAACCTCATAACCTTAGAGAATAAATTTTCATGCAACGACTTATATTTTCTATTTTATTATTTATCATCAGTGGAATCGCTTTTGCTCAACAGGGCCGAAGCGATTCTGCAGTTGTTTCGTTTCTCCGAGAAAACTTTGATGTGCGCTTTTCGGGAAACAACAGTGTCGTGTTTTTCAAAACAGGGCAAGAGAAATTTGACGACCTCTTTAAGGCAGTCAAACAAGCCAAGAAGAGCATTCACATGGAGTATTTCAACTTCCGTAATGACTCAATTTCTGCCCTCCTTTTCGACCTTTTGGCGGAAAAAGCCGCTGAGGGCGTTGAGGTGAGAGCACTCTATGATGGTTTCGGCAATTGCTCAAACGACCGTCCCTTGAAGCAACATCATTTGGATTCACTCCATCGTCGTGGCATCCAAATTAAGGAGTTCGACCGCTTGGCCTTTCCGTTTTTTCAGAATAGTTTCTTTCGCGATCACCGAAAGGTGGTGGTGATTGACGGACTCATCGCTTACACAGGCGGAATGAATGTGGCGGACTACTACGTTGTGGGCAAACCCGAGTTTGGCGCGTGGCGCGATTTGCATTGTCGCATTGAGGGAGATGCAGTTGCTGAGTTGCAGAAGGTGTTTATGGATTTCTGGAACGACGTTATGGACGACAATCTCCAGGGCACGCAGTATTACCCCGGAGAGCGTCGAGCACAAGATTATTTCACAGGGTTGAAAGTGGATACCACCTCTTCGGCAGGTTCTAAAGTGATTGGCGTAGTCAATCGCATTCCTCGCCAGTCACCACGCATTATGGAGCAAACCTTTATTGAAATTCTTGATAATGCGCAACAGCGTGTGCAACTCATTAATCCTTATTTCACACTGACTCCCAAGGTGGTGCGTGCCTTTAAGCGAGCGTTGAAACGTGGAGTAAAGATGGAAATCATGGTTTCTGCAGCCTGCGACATCCCAGTTACGCCGAATGTTACGGAATATTATTGTAATGAATTTGCTAAATTAGGTGCTGACATATATGTCTTTCACGGCGGATTCCATCATTCTAAGGTGATGATGGTAGATGATTCATTTCTATTCTTAGGTAGTGCCAACTTGAACGGACGCAGTTTGAAAATGGACTATGAGTGCAACGTCCTTATCGTAGACCCTGCCGCCACTCA
>CALCUV010000250.1 GCA_937906765.1 uncultured Prevotella sp. | reverse complement strand
TGTGATTAACCAACAGGGTTCTACTTCTCTGATTCAGCGCCGCTTCTCCATCGGTTATAACCGCGCGGGTCGCTTGATGGATCAGATGGAAAAGGCAGGCATTGTCGGCCCAACAAGAGGCGCAAAGCCCCGTGAGGTGTATTGTGCCGACTTGGCGGAACTGGAATTGAAGTTAAACTCATTGTAAACGGCGTAAGCGCCGCTTTTGCGCCCCCGTCAGCAAAAGGGTGGGGAGGGTAATTCGGTGACCTCTTCCCCTTTGTTGCTCACGGGCGGTGCGCTCAATCTTAAACCTTATGAAGAAATACCTTTTTATTGCTATCGCCCTCCTTTTCAGCAGCATGAGCGTTGTTGCACAGACGGCACGTGAGGTGCTTGAAAAGACATCGCAGACGGTGCTCAGCAGTAAAGCCATGCGCGTGACTTTTACGGGCACGAACTTTAACGGAACTCAAGAAATCGGGAACTTTAAGGGGACAATCATCCTTCGCGGAGGTTCTTACAGCCTGGATTCTGACATGATTCGTGCATGGTTTGACGGCAAAACGCTTTGGACCATCTTTAACGGAAGCGAGGAAGTAAATGTGAGCAATCCAACTCAAGAAGAGTTGCAAACAATGAACCCTATGTACTTTCTGAATCTCTATAAGAAAGGTTACACGCTCACTTGCGAAACACTGAAGCACAATGGCATTCCGGCCTCTCAAGTAAATATGCTGGAGTCTGACCCCGCCATGTCTATCGACGAGATGCGCGTGATTATCAGTAAGTCCACATTGTTGCCACTCTCAATCCGTATGCGCAAGGGTAAAGATTGGTTCCGCATTCGCATTTCAAATTGCGAAACTAACGTAAAGGTGACCGACGCAACCTTTCGCTTTGACGCGAGCAAGTATCCCGGTTACGAGGTTATCGACCTTAGATAATTTCTTTACTTTGTCGTGACGGATTTTAAAGCACTTTGAAAATCCATACATTCTAAAGCGCAAAATTCATCCTTAAATAGGCGAAACAATAAGTAATATGGTGGCTCCGAAGTTACTAATTGTTTTCCGAAAAAGTAATTTTGTTTTGCCGTTCTCGAATGTAGCGTGTAAAAAGCGTTATTCGCGCCCCATGTAAATTATTAAAACTATATAATTATGGAACTCATTAATTGCCTTATCTTAGGTTCAGGCCCTGCAGGTTATACTGCGGGCATTTATGCCGGACGTGCCGGTCTCAGTCCCGTACTTTACGAAGGCATTCAGCCTGGTGGTCAGCTCACAACGACTACTGAAATCGAAAACTTCCCTGGTTATCCCGAGGGAGTGGATGGTAATCAGATGATGGAGGAAATCCGTCAGCAGTGTGAGCGTTTCGGCACCGAAATTCGCTCTGCTATTGCCGTGAAAACCGACCTTAGCAAGCGCCCCTTCACCATTACGTTTGACGATGACTCACAGGTGCAGTGCGAAACCTTGATTATTGCTACGGGTGCTTCAGCAAAGTACCTCGGTTTGGCAGATGAAGAGAAATATCGCGGTCAGGGTGTGAGCGCTTGTGCTACGTGTGACGGTTTCTTCTATCGTAAGAAGACCGTAGCCGTAGTTGGTGGTGGCGACACGGCATGTGAAGAAGCGACTTACTTGGCGGGTCTTGCGCAGAAGGTGTATCTCATCGTGCGTAAGGATTACCTCCGTGCTTCTCAGGCAATGCAAGACCGCGTGTTCAATAATCCTAAGATTGAAGTGCTTTTCAACACCAACACCGTGGGACTCTTTGGTGAAAATGGCGTAGAGGGTGCGAAATTGGTGTATAAGAAGGGCACTCCCGAGGAAAAGATTCACGACATAGCTATTGATGGTTTCTTCTTAGCCATAGGTCATAAGCCCAATAGTGATATCTTTAAGCCCTGGGTGACTACAGATGAAGTGGGTTACATTATTACCGAGGGCGCTACGCCTAAGACATGCGTGCCCGGCGTATTTGCTGCCGGCGATGTGGCAGATCCTCACTACCGTCAGGCAATTACGGCGGCGGCAAGCGGATGTAAGGCTGCGATTGAGGCGAAGAAATTCCTTGAAGAACAGGCTTAAAAAATCTTAAAAATAACAGAATGGAGGTCAAGTCGGAATCGTTCGGCTTGACCTCTTATGTTTATTCAAAGAATTATCGTATCTTTGCCCAAAAGTATGTACTGTGCGTTTTGCACCGTATTAAAAGTAAAAAACATTCACTAATCTTTTTATTTCATAAGCCTATGAAAAAACATTCACTCCTTCTTACGCTTGGCATGATGCTTTGCAGCACGCTTTCTGCTTGGGCGGCGCTTCCGTTTAAGGTAACTACCATTACGGATGGTGCTTTCGCGAGCAACACACAGTGGTACACCATGCAAATAGGTGCAGGTAAGAGCATCTTATCCGATAATGGAACTGCGGAATTTATTGCTATTTCCGGCAGTGCGACATCTTTGGAAGCGCAAGACCTTTGGTGTTTCGTGGGTAACGACACTGATGGTTACAGACTCTATAATAAGCAGGCGGGAGCTACAAAGGTGCTCGCTTCTCCTACTGAGATGAAATCGCTTGCGGGATACGGAGGCACGGGTGGCGGAACTTATCCTGTGATGAAGGAAGTTGCGGCGATTCCAGAGGGATGGACAGACCTTTGGGACTTTAGTGCTTCGGATAAAATCGCAGATACGGAAGGTTTCTTCCTTAAACTTCATGGCACGGACTATGCTGTGAATAACTTTGGCGGACTTGGCAAACTTGCTTTCTGGGCTGAAGGTCAGGATGCGGGTTCTACGATTGTTATTGAGTTTGCTGAGACCATTGTTGAGGTGAAAGAAGGTGCTGGTTCCTGGACTGCAAGTAACGGCAATGGCACTTGGCACTCAAAGTGGGCGAGCAATGTGCTCGAAGGATTAACCTTCTCTGCAAATGCCAACAATATGCAGTATTCAAATGGCTATGTTGCGGGTTATTCAGGGCAGTCAGGTACATGTTCTTACCAACTTACGGCTCCTGATAATTGTGTAATTGCAGGATATTCTTTTGATTTTGCAAATACAACAGGCGATGATAGTTATCAGCTTAACCTTTCAGTAAATGGTAGTACTTTGAAATCAACTGGTGCAAAGCAGCATGTTGAAGTAAGCGACCTTAAAGACCGCACAGCAGGTTTTTCACAATCTGGAGCAAATAAGGGGCTTACCTTCTCCGATTTTACGGTGACCGTTCGCCGTTCAATGGTTGAGCAAGAACCTTTCTTCGTAGTGTTTGAAACACCTACGACAAGCGCAATCCCTTACCGCATTCCCGCTATCGCACGTGCTTACAACGGTGACCTTATTGCCGTTGCCGACTACCGTCATAGTCGTGCCGACATCGGTATGGCGCACAACGGACGTATTGACCTTCGTGCGCGCATCTCAAAGGACAACGGTAAGACCTGGGGCGATATTTTTGATATTGTACAGGGTAAGGGCGGTGCCTCTCCCGACTTCATGAATGTTGGATTTGGTGACCCCTGTATCGTTGCTGACCGCGAAAGTGGTAAAGTTCTTGTGTTGAGTTGCGCAGGTAATGTTTCCTTCCCCAGTGGTACGCGCGACAATCACCAAAACATTGCGCGCTTCTACAGTGAAGATAACGGCGCAAACTGGAGTAAGCCCGAGGATATTGCTGAAAGCATCTACAGTCAGTTTGACCAAAGAGCGGATGGCCCAGTTCGTGCCATGTTTATCGGTTCGGGTAAGATTATTCAGAGTGAAACGGTGAAGGTAGGTACACACTATCGCCTCTATTGCGCAGCTTTGGTAAAGATTAACGACGGTACAAACACGAATTTCGTACTTTATTCTGACGACTTCGGAGGCACGTGGAAGGTGCTCGGAGGTGTGCACGTTTCTCCCGTACCTAATAGCGCCGATGAACCTAAGGTGGAAGAACTTCCGGATGGTTCTATTCTCATAAGCTCACGTGTGACGGGCGGACGCTGGTTTAATATCTACAACTTTACGAATAGTGAAACGGCTGAGGGTTATTGGAACACCGTAAAGCAATCGAATAACGGCAATAACGGCGTTGTGGCAGTTTCTAACTCTACGAACGGTGAAGTGATGGTAGTTCCCGTGACGCGTAAGGCAGACAGCAAGCCTATGTACTTGCTCCTCCAGTCGGTTCCCTTTGGTTCGGGTCGCGCTAACGTAGGTATTTATTACAAGGAGTTGGAATCGCTCAACGATTTCGCAACTACGGACAGCATTGCGGCAAATTGGGACG
>CALCUV010000249.1 GCA_937906765.1 uncultured Prevotella sp. | reverse complement strand
AACTGGCTCAGCAGAAGACGTTCATCGACCGGCTGACGGAGCAGATGCAAGCTCCCGGTTATCAAGTTTGAGCGTTCCCGCCAAACGGGAAGCGGCGTAAGCCTAAGGGCAAAAACGACCACGAATTACACGAATTTAACGAATTATCAAGGAACTATGACATTAAACGAATTATTCAGGCGAACAGGAGAGCCGACCTACCACACACCCATTGCGGTGATTGGCGAGTTGGTGAACCATCAGGGCGGGCAGGTGACAATCATCAACCCGCCTTTTTCGATGGAAAAACCGAAACCGAAGAAATGGATTAAGCGGTGGCACGCTTTTGGACTTTTCTTCGCAGTGAGCAACACGCGGTTGAAGAAGCGAGACACCCGACCTTACACGGGCGGTTGGAAGACGTATCACGAAGACCGCAACGCAGTATGGGAGGCGCAGGGGCATAAGTGTCCGATATGTGGTACAGAGTTTGAGAGCCACAAGGATATGGAAGCGCACCATGCCCTACCCTGGGCACGTTTCCCCGAACTGCGAAACAAGCGAGAGAACATCGTCATGCTCTGCCACAAGTGCCACAAGGAGATACATTGCAATCCCTATAAGAACATTGCGATGATGGAAGCCAAGGCGAAAGAGTTGGGGTATGACCTTACGGAGAGATACATGACGGGTGCGGTTGAAAGCGAACAAGAGTGTGCGCCCAATGATGAGTAACTAAAGCACCGCACCCGTCTATGGCTAAACCACCAATCCCAGAACGCATCAAGGCTCTGGAGCAAGCCAACGCACAACTCATTGATAAGATAGAGCGCATGAAAGCGCAGGTCAAACACAATGCCGAGTGTATCCGCAAACTAAAGAAGCGAGAGGACAAGCAGGACATTGAGGCACTTATCAATGAGGTGCAAGCGGAAAGGCTGAAACGTTCGGAGCAATCGGAGCGTGACAAGAAGAGAACGAGAGAGAAACAAGCAGCAGCGTATCGGGCAGGCATTGAGCAACGCATCGAGGACTGTCTGCGAATGAATGGTAAAATAGTATGAGGGTAAAGAGCACGGCTGATGTACGCAGTCGTAAGCGTTGGTTTTCCGTGCTGGGTGTGACTGATGTAGGCGTGAAGTGCAAAAAGTGGTAGGCCTTGCTTAACACACCCACCCTCTAACTTATAGCATGGTTGCGCGGTGCTTCTGCGTGATTTCCAGTTCATTCTTTTGTCGCCTTCGCCGCGACCATGCTTTAATTTTTTGGAACTATGAAACGAGTTTGGAACGAAGAAAAAGACAACCTACTTCGCAGGCACTACCCCAAGCGTGACCTCGACTGGGTGGCGCAACGCATCGGAGTGAGCAAGGCAGCACTGAAAAGCCGTGCGCAGATACTCGGCATTCAGCGCAAAGTGCATAAGCGTGAGCCGTGGACTGACCGACAACTCGCCTACCTCCGCAAGCACTATGCCGACATGAGGGCAGAGGACATCGCCAAGAAGGTACGGCACACCATCGGCAGCGTATGGCGCACGGCATCGAAGTTGGGACTGAAGAAAAGCCCCGAGTTCCTTGCACAATGGGGACACCTGGTAGCATCGACCGAGGGCGCAAAGGCCAATCGGTTTGCCAAAGGTCAGTCGCCAGCCAACAAGGGCAAGCGCATCGAGGAGTTCATGAGCGAAGAGGGCATCCGCAACAGCAGCCGCACCCGATTCAAGGCAGGACACCGACCGCACAATCAGCGTGACATCGGCACCGAGTGCGTACATGGTGACGGGTACGTCTATCTCCGCATCGAAAGCGGTTGCGTACTGAAACACCGCTACGTCTGGGAGCAAGCCAACGGAGAAGTGCCCGAGGGTTATGTGGTCGCCTTTCGTGACGGCAATCGTCAGAACTGCGACCTCTCCAACCTCTTTCTGCTGAGCCGTGAGGACAATGCCCGTCGCCGTGTGTCGGAAGAAACCCCCGAAGCACGTAAGGCACGTGTCGCCAAGGCTCAGATAACACGCAACAAGTCCATCCGTCGTGACAAGATTCGCCTACATTGGGGCATGGAACCCATCGGCAAACTTGTTAAGCGGTGGTAATTAAACCCATAAAAACGACAATCATCTTTTCCCAAGAGTAAACCCCCAACCGCTTTACGTTAGTATAGTAAACCCCT
>CALCUV010000248.1 GCA_937906765.1 uncultured Prevotella sp. | reverse complement strand
TATTGCGGGCATTTCTTTGGTGTGCTGCGCCTTACAGTTCTTTTTGGGCAAGAAAATCGGAGCGCATTATCATGACGAAATCAGTGCTGGCCAATCGTTGGGACAAAAAAATACGGTTTTTGCCATTTGGTTGGCATACACATTCATGACACCGGTTACATCCATTGCCGGCGGATTCTATAGCGTGTGGCACAATATTTATAATTCTTGGCAACTATACAAGAAGTGCAAACAGAAGGTGTGAGGCGATTGTTAAACATCTCTGCAACAGTAACTTAAACAAACTGAAACGTACAACGGCTGAAATCCAGATTAGGACTTCAGCCGTTGTACGTTTATGACAATCAAGGGAGATTAATCAAATTCTCCGCTCTCATTTTCCTTCTTTATTTCAGCGGGAATGCGGAAAGCGGTATAAAGTTCAATGAATGCCGCGATGCAGAGTGCCACTTGCCATTCATCACCACGGAAGGGGGCAATCGCATTAACCTTCATGATGAACATGAAACCCGCCGCGATTAGCAAGAATGAGGCAATGATTTGCTGGCGACGCAAGCGGATAAGGGCAACATTCTTTCCCTCATAGCGCTGAAGGAGTTGCATGCATCCAAATGCCAATGCGCCACAAGTATATACGTAAGCCGCATGCGTAATCAGTGAAGGTTCCATGGGCATGAGTGCACCGATTAGCATTAAGATGCCCCCAAGGTTATAAATGATTGCTTGAAATTTAGTAAGTTCTTTCATACTTGTAAGTTATTCAATAACATAGACGTCTTCGTCTGCTTTTCTCATAAATAAGTGCATGCGCGCCACTTCTTCTACTACGTCAGGGTCGTTTTGAAGTCCGTCAAGCTCTTTTTTATTAATTTCAAATTGCTTTTTAAGTGACTGAATTTCTTCTCGCAAAGCCTTATTCTCTTGTCTAATTTGATAGCGACGCCACAAACTATTCGTGTCGAGCACTCCAATAATAAGGGCAAAGATTAAGAGCGTCCAAACGTATTTGAACTTCCATACCCATTTTTTTATTCCAGAAAGTAGTTGTTTGCCTTGCATAGTGATGGGGAGTTGAGAGTGGAATTCCCATCCGAGGGTGGGAGCGGTGTTGTGAGAATGAAGACTTATAAACGGAACGCAGAGTTCCATTAATCCTCCATTCTGCAAATTTACAACTTAATCTCGGATTAAGCACCTTGGAGAATACTTAAAACAAAAAAAACAACCACTTCAATTGAAGCAGTTGCCTTTTTCTTGGGGTGCCCGATGGGACTCGAACCCACGACATTCAGAACCACAATCTGACGCTCTAACCAACTGAACTACGGGCACCATAGTTAGTGTCTTTCTTTCCGAAAGCGATGCAAAGGTAGAAAGTTTTTTTGAATCAGCAAAGGTTTCCAGTGGTAATTTTTACTTAAATATGCGAAAATAATTTTCATGCTTTTTATTTGAAAACTCGCCTTTGCAAAATAGTTACTGTCTTCGTGAAAATTAAGAGAGACTTTGTTTTAATTATGTTACTTATAAATGAAACAAAGTCTCTCTTATTTTTATCTAAAATGGATATAATTTCGCTTAACGTTATTTGAGGCGCGCTATAGTGGAACATTCATGCGCTACCTCGTAAGACGTTATGCTTTCAGCATACCTTTTGCGGCTTCAAGTGTGTTAAGCATGAGCATGCAGATAGTCATGGGACCAACTCCTCCTGGTACGGGAGTGATGGCTTCGCAAAGTGGGGCTACTTCTGAGAAACAAACGTCGCCACAAAGGCGGAATCCGCTGGGGCGTGAGGCATCAGGAACGCGCGTGGTGCCTACGTCAATCACCGTAGCGCCGGGTTTTACCATATCTGCGGTAACAAATTCGGGGCGACCGAGAGCTGCGATGAGAATATCGGCACGGCGACACTCTTCCTTCAGGTTTTGCGTGTGGCTATGAACGATAGTTACGGTAGCATCTCCGAGTTCCTTCTGAAGCATTAAGGATGCCATGGGCTTACCCACGATATTGCTGCGTCCGATAATGACACAATGCTTGCCGCTCGTAGGGATGTTGTAACGGCGAAGGAGTTCAAATATGCCCTTCGGAGTTGCCGAAATGTAGCAAGGCAAACCGATGGAAAGGCGTCCCACATTGATGGGGTGGAATCCGTCAACGTCCTTGCGGAAATCAATAGCCTCTGTGATGCGTTGCTCAGAAATGTGCTTGGGCAAGGGGAGTTGCACGATAAATCCGTCAACGTCGGCATCGTTATTCAAACGTGCAACCTCGGCAAGGAGCGTTTCTTCAGTAACATCGGTGTCGAAGCGGATGAGTGAGGATTTAAATCCACAGGCTTCGCAAGCGAGCATTTTGTTTTTCACATACGTTTCGCTACCTCCGTCATGTCCAACGAGGATTGCCGCAAGGTGGGGGCGCTTATGCCCATTAGCGATGAGAGTTTCTACTTCAGCGGCAATTTCTTGCTTAATTTGGGCTGCTGTTGCTTTTCCGTCTATAATTGTCATGGGTATTGTCTTTTAAATAATGTTTTGGATTGCAGGCAATTAGCATAATTATTGCAATTGTAATAGAGGATGGTATAGAAAACAAACAAGTGCGGAATCACCATTGCGACACCGCACTCGTTAACTTTCTTCTAATCTTATCTTCTCAAACCTTGCATCTGCTGCATTTGCTGCATCTGCTTCATTTGTGACATCATGTTCTTCATGTTTCCGCCTGTCATCATCTTCATCATCTTGCGCATTTGGTCAAATTGCTTAATGAGGCGGTTCACATCCTGAATGTTCGTGCCCGAACCCTTAGCGATGCGCGTCTTTCGCGTTGCTTGACGCATCAAGAGTTCAGGGTTGCGACGTTCTTTGGGAGTCATGGATTGGATAATGGCTTCGATGGACTTGAAAGCGTTATCGTCAATATCAACATCCTTAATTGCTTTGCCCACACCGGGAATCATGGAAGCTAGATCCTTAATGTTACCCATCTTCTTGATTTGCTGGATTTGGTTGTAGAAGTCTTCGAAGTCAAACTTATTCTTCTGAATCTTCTCTTGCAACTTACGCGCTTCCTTTTCGTCGAATTGCTGTTGCGCACGTTCCACAAGCGAGATGATGTCTCCCATGCCGAGGATACGGTCAGCCATACGGCTGGGATGGAATTGGTCAAGCGCCTCCATTTTTTCGCCTGTACCCACAAACTTAATAGGTTTGTTGACAACCGTACGGATAGAAATCGCCGCACCACCGCGAGTGTCACCGTCAAGTTTCGTAAGCACAACGCCATCATAGTCCAAGCGATCGTTAAATTCCTTCGCCGTGTTTACAGCATCCTGACCCGTCATGGCATCTACCACAAAGAGCGTTTCATCAGGCTGACAAGCCTCCTTAATTGCTGCAATTTCTTGCATCAATTCCTCATCAATAGCAAGACGTCCGGCTGTATCGACAATAACAGTGTCATAACCCTTTGACTTAGCTTCAAGAATACCCTCGCGAGCAATCTGAACGGGATCCTTAGACACGAGGTTCATGTAGATAGGCACTTCAATCTGCTCTGCCAACACACGGAGCTGCTCAACTGCCGCAGGGCGATACACGTCACACGCTACGAGAAGGGGATTGCGGTGCTTCTTTGTTTTTAAGTGAAGGGCAAGTTTACCTGAAAGTGTTGTTTTACCCGCACCGTTAAGACCCGCCATAAGGATTACTGAGGGGCGACTCTTGAGGTTTAACTCTGCCGTTTCACCACCCATTAATTGTGCCAATTCATCATGCACAATTTTGATAATCATTTCCTTGGGTTTCACGGAAATAAGCACATTTTGACCTAATGCTTTTTCCTTTACCGTGTCAATAAAACCTTTGGCCACCTTGTAGTTAACGTCGGCTTCGATGAGTGCGCGGCGCACATCCTTTATCGGAAAGCTCTTGATATAGTTGTGGAACAGCAGATGTTCGCCGAAAATCCCCGCGTCCTCGGCATACAGGCAGAACACAAGAC
>CALCUV010000247.1 GCA_937906765.1 uncultured Prevotella sp. | reverse complement strand
GGTGTACCCCATGCGGTCATTTCAGGCTTGGGGTTCTTCATCTTGAATTGTCCCACTACGGTGGTATCCTTCACGTCGCGGTAGCAACCGGGTTGGTTCAATTCGTGGCTGGAAAGACCTGTACCTGCACCGGGAGAGTAGGGCTGAATGGTGTAGCCCTTATAGAGGAGGTCCTTGTTGTAGAGTTGCTTCAAGAGCCACCAAAGCGTTTCGATGTAGGAGTTTTCATACGTGATGTAGGGATGCTCCATATCTACCCAATAGCCCATCAAGTGGCTGAGGTCTGCCCATTCCTGGGTAAACATCATCACGTTGCGGCGGCATTGTGCGTTATAGTCCTCAATGCTGATGCTCTTACCGATGTCTTCCTTTGTGATGCCGAGTTCCTTTTCCACACCGAGTTCCACGGGGAGCCCGTGAGTATCCCAACCTGCCTTACGCTTCACGAGGAAACCCTGCATGGTCTTGTAGCGGCAGAACACGTCCTTGATGGTACGTGCCATAACGTGGTGGATACCAGGGTGTCCGTTAGCCGAGGGAGGACCTTCGAAGAAAACGTATTCCTTCTGTCCTTCGCGCTCCGACATAGACTTATGGAAGAGGTCTTGCTTGTCCCATTCGGCAAGCACCTCACGATTCACCTCAAAGAGGTTGAGTCCTTGGCGTTCTTGAAATTTCATAGTCAGTATAACCTTCTTTACATTTTGCTTAGAAGCAGGAGGTATAGTCCCACAACTCGGCAAAAATAGGAAGTGGATAATTTAGTTTTTAGTTTCTATTTTCTTTTAAGGCGCAAATATACAAATTATTATTGAAGCGACAAGCGAGTGAGGGAGTTTTTATATTATATGTAGTAAACGGCAGGTGGAGTAGTTCTTAGATAAAACAACGGACAACAATCCAAGTACGAATGGTAGGATTGTTGTCCGTTATCAATACTTTGTTGTCAATGCCTCACTTCAACTTCAGCATTTTGAGATTGCCCCTTGAGGTAAAACGGTTAAGGTCAACGGTGGTAGAAATGCCGTTTAACCTTGCCTTCTGTGTGAATTGCCAAATGAGGTAGGGCGAATTGATTTTGGGCGGCGTATTGCTATAACAAGCTATCCAAAGCGGGTGATGAGGAAGGCGGTTATGGAGGTGTTTGTTGTAGAAATTTTGCCCCGTATAGATCATCGGTTTCTGACCGTAAACTTTTTCCAAAAGTTTGGACATGAGTGCCACACTATCAGCAAGTTGCTGAGACGTCCAATTCTTGCATTCTTCCACGTCAATTACGGGTATGAGGTCCTGCTTCTTCTGTGGAACATGACTGACAAAATTGAGGAATTGGAGCCACACACTACTCGTGGTGCGCATGAAGTGATAACTCCCCACTTTCAACCCACGACGGCGCGCCTGATTGAGGTTGTGCTCGTATTTGGGGTCTTGATACGTGCCCCCCTCGGTGGGTTTGATGTAAAGGAATTGAGGGTCCTTGTGGCGCACCACCTTCTTCCAATCAATTTCCCCTTGATGGTGAGAAATATCGATACCATCGCCGTTGCACATGGTGGCAGAGTGACTACGACAAGATGAAACGGCGGAGCAGAGGAGTAGGGAGAATGCAAAAAGGAGAACGGCGAAGTAACCATTCGGGCGGAGAGGTTGAGAGAATGTATACATAGGCGTTTTTTTGTTGATAAGAGGGGTTATCCAATGCTCAAAAGTTCCACTTCAAAGATAAGCGTAGAACCGCCCGGAATAGGTCCTGACGAGCGCTTTCCGTAACCCATTTCGGCGGGGATGTAAATCTCCCACTTATCGCCCGCATGCATCTTGCTCAAGGCGATTTGCCACCCCTCAATAACCTCATTCAAGCGGAATGCCTCGGGGTAGCCACGGTCGTAACTATTGTCAAATTCGCGTCCATTCGTGAGCGTGCCACGATAGTGCACACAAACGATGCTACGCAGGGTGGGGCAGGTGGTGCCAGTGCCTTCTGTGATAACCTTATAGAGTATGCCCTTGGGGAGCGACTTTACGCCCTCTTCTTGTGCTTTCGCGGTGAGAAAATCTTGGTTGGCGCGGAGGTAATCTTGTTTTTTAGACATAACGAACGTGGTGTTTTTTTAGATTCAACCGAAGTTGATTATGAGTGACTTAGGGCGACCGAAAAAAGAGTTACTAATAATTGAAATTCTTAGTAATAGAATTTGAATTATGTCCCTTATAGTTTTTCCTAAAAGGGATATGATTATTGTGGTGTGAGAAGTTGTGTCTCTTCACGTTGTTAAAATTATCGCAAACTTACGGATTTTTCCACAGATTCTTTCCCTACGCGCAGATATATTTGTACATTTGCACTCAATATTATAAAAAATAATAATTTATAACTAACGACGCGTTCACCCCTCGTGTGTGAACCGATAAAACTTTATTTGCGATGACTAAGCAACAACTTATTGACAACATCCGTGCGAAGAAGTCTTTCCTTTGTGTAGGTTTGGACACTGACTTGAAGAAGATGCCCAAGCACCTCTTGGACGCTGAAGACCCCATCTTCGAATTTAACAAGGCGATTATCGACGCTACTGCTCCCTACACGGTGGCTTACAAACCCAACTTGGCGTTCTACGAATGCTTCGGTCTTCAGGGTTGGATTGCCTTTGAAAAAACGGTGAATTATATCAAGCAGAACTACCCCGACCAATTCATCATTGCCGACGCAAAGCGCGGTGATATTGGCAACACTTCAGCGATGTATGCACGTTGCTTCTTTGAAGAAATGGACATCGATTCGCTCACCGTGGCGCCTTACATGGGGGAAGACTCCGTGACTCCCTTCCTCCAGTATGAAGGCAAGTGGGTGATCCTCTTGGCTTTGACAAGCAATAAGGGTTCTCACGACTTCCAACTCACGCAGGATGCAGAAGGCGAACGCCTCTTCGAAAAGGTGTTGCGCACGTCTCAG
>CALCUV010000246.1 GCA_937906765.1 uncultured Prevotella sp. | reverse complement strand
AACAGTTACTCACCTATCTAAAACTCACTAACAAGTCTGTTGGTTTGCTTATCAACTTTAATGTCACGGATTTAATGCTTGGAATTAAACGAATTGCAAACTAACTTCAAACAAAATTATTTAAAAACATCATTTGATTATTAGGGTGAATAAAGCGAGTGAAACGAAGCTAAATTCTGTGAGTTCTGTGAATTCTGTGAGAAAATAGAAACGATAGTTTTCATCAGTGTGAGTATAATTTTTATTTAAAATGCGAAATATAGAATTGCTTGCTCCAGCGAAAAATCTGGAAATTGGAATTGAGGCTATCAAGCATGGCGCTGATGCTGTGTATATTGGTGGTCCGAGTTTTGGTGCACGTGCGGCGGCAGGTAATTCTGTTGAAGAGATTGCCGAGTTGTGCCGATTTGCACATTTTTATGGTGCTAAGGTTTACGTAACGTTTAACACGATTCTTTACGACCATGAACTTGATGAGGCACAGAAGTTGATCTATCAATTACACGATGCAGGCGTAGATGCTCTCATCGTTCAAGATTTGGCACTTTGCCGCATGAAACTGCCCCCTATAGAATTACACGCTTCAACTCAACTAGACATTACGAGTGTAGAGAAAGCACAGATGCTTGAGCAAGCGGGATTCAAACAAATTGTCTTAGCACGTGAACTTTCGTTAGACAAAATTCGCGAAATCCGAATGGCAACACATGTTGAGATTGAGGCGTTCGTACATGGCGCACTTTGCGTAAGTTATAGCGGCAGGTGTTATGCTTCAGAATTTTGTTTCCATCGTTCCGCAAATCGTGGTCAGTGCGCACAATTCTGCCGACTTCCCTTCACACTGAAAGATGCTAACGGCAAAATTATTCGCAAGGAAAAACATTTGCTCTCGCTGAGAGATATGAATCGCTCGGCAAGCGTTGAGGAAATGATTGATGCCGGAGTAAAGTCATTTAAAATTGAAGGTCGCCTGAAGGATATGGCCTACGTGAAGAATGTAACGGCTTATTACCGTGCTATTATTGACCGCATCATTGAAAAGCGGGCGGACGAATTTACCCGTTCTTCACATGGACGTACGCGATTGGAGTTTATTCCCCAATTAGACAAAAGTTTCAACCGTAAGTTTACGGAATACTTCCTCCACGGAGAACGATGCAATGAAGCACATATTGATGCGCCAAAATCCATGGGTGAACATGTGGGAAAGATTACGCGTCTAGCTGGCAACAGATTGGAAGTAGTGATTGCAGAAGACAAAAAACTTGTTGCTGGAGATGGACTTTGCTTTATAGATTACGAAGGAAAACTTCAAGGATTCAGAGCAAATACCGTTTCTCACACTTCCAAGCGAAATACATTTATCGTTACATTATTCGGCAAACAACCCTTTGCATTTACTGAAAAGCATAGTTTGGACCTTTACCGAAACTTGGATACTCAGTTTGAAAAGGTTTTGGAAAAGGAAACAGCAAGCAGAAAACTACTCTTAAAATTACGATTGGAGGAAGCTGCGGATGGTTTCACGCTTGTTGGAGAAGATGAAATGGGAAGATGTTGCAAAGAGCAAATCACGGCAGAGCATCAACCCTCTAAAAGTCCACAACGCGAAAATATGATTCGCCAACTGATGAAAGTTGGGGATAGTCCTTATGAAATCGAGGATATTGAATTTAACCTTACGCAGGATTGGTTTATACCCTCTTCCGTTTTAGCGAATGCGCGAAGAAATCTCGTGCAAACTTTAATCCAAACTCCCCCACCCAGCACTAAGAATCAGCAAAGTGCTCCTGTTCTGAAAGCGTCGAATGTGCTGAAGGTTTCACACCTTGATTATACGGCAAATATTGCTAACAACGAAGCACGTGCCTATTACGAAAGCATCGGAATCGATTCATGTGACAAAGCTTTTGAATTAACACCGCCCAAGGGTAAGAAGGCAATTATGTTCTGTAAGTACT
>CALCUV010000245.1 GCA_937906765.1 uncultured Prevotella sp. | reverse complement strand
GGCATCGGTGCTCCCGAAGATAGTCAGCCCTCTGTGCTACTTTCCTTCTATTCACTCATTGCCATTTTCGTTACGGCGAGAGTGCTCTCATTTGTCATCAATGGTAAGAAGGACGATAAGTTGATTTTTGTCATCTGTGACAAACCCGTTGAAGAATTGCGCCAATTCATTCTTCACGAACTGGAGCGCTCGGCAACGATTATTAAGAGTAGCGGACTTTATACGGGCAATAACAAGGAAATGATTTTCCTCGTGGTGAGTTACAAAGAAGTGAACGACGTAAAACTCAAGATTAAGGAATGTGACCCCCTCTCCTTCGTGGTCGTTACTGACGCTTATGACACCTACGGAGAAGGATGGAAAACACTTCCTGAGAAACATGAGTTGCAACCTGAGTAAGCAGGAGTACACATTATTATATTAGAGAGGTGGAGACAAATTCAAAGCGGATTTGTCTCCACTTATTTTTGTGTCTATACGACATCATTTCCCAAAAAATAAAAAAATTTTCAACAAGCTGACACCCCTTTGTTTATAAGGGAAGTCTGGGGATTCGCATTTCTCGAAAACGGACGAAAAAGTGAAGCCAGGTTTCACGGCGTCGTAACTTTGCATTGTCAAACAACGAAACACCCTGTTTCAAGGAAGACATCATTCTCCCTACTGCGCAGTTGAAGACACGGACGTTTCAAGGGCGACACATTTAATTACTTATTATTCATTTTTAATACCATTTAAAACTATGTTGAAGTATCTTTTAATTTCTCGCAAGAACCCCATCACTAAGGAGTATGCTTACCACGCATCTGCAATCCCTGTTACCCCCATTCACATGGATGAGTTGGCTCAGGACATCAGTGACAATTGCACGGCAACCGTTCATGACGTCAAGGTTGTAATTTCTGCCCTTGAAGAAGCCGTTTACAAGGCGCTTCGTAACGGTAAGAGTGTGCGTTTGGGCGATCTTGGTTCGTTTCATGCAAGAATCGCATCGAAGAGTGCCGCTACGGAAGAGGACTTTAAGCAAGAAAACCTTCTCGGCGTGAAGGTGCGTTTTACCCCCTCAAGCAAGATGCGCTACGAATTGAGTTTGAAGAATCCTAAGATGGAACTCCAGCGCCAATAAAAGGGGAGCTAAACAGAACGGTGTCAACCTCGTTTTGAGACGGTTGAATCTTGAAACATTGACACCGTTCATTTCACAAAACATTGTTTAACCTTAACACCTTTAGAAATGACAGAAAACATTCAAAATCTTGAAGTTAAAAGCATATGGGGCGTTATTATTCGCGCGATCATAACCATTCTTTCGGCAATTTCCGGAGCATTTTTCGGAGCAACCATTAGTTAATCATCTAAAAGGCAAGGGAGGCACAGTTTCTCCCTTGCTTTTTGCATATAGAAAGGAAATGCCAGACAAATCAGGAAACAAGGTCTGCAAGTAAATACTGAAGCAGAGGGGTTAAAAACTGAAGTTTTACTTTGTCAATCACCTGCGATTGATTAATTTTGCTAACCATCGTGGGTATGACAATAAAAGTCACCATCTTACGTTATAAGAAAAATGCCTTTAGACACCATGAAGTATAAAATTCTTCCACTCTTGACGCTGTTGCTTGGTGGTTTTACCCCAGAAGCAATGGGCAAAATCAAGAACGACTCTCTGCAATATCGCGTTGAGGCATCGGCAAGCGTTGCTCCCGAGGGGGCGATGCCCTTATGGTTAGTGAGCAACAAATATGGGTTGTCATCACTTCAGGATGCTTCAGGATACGTGCGCTTTGGGGTAAAGCAACCCTCCTTTGAGTTTAGCAAATCTGCAGATTGGAAATTGGGTTATGGCGCAGACTTGGTGGTGCCCGTAAATTACGCTACAGAGAACATAGAAACAGGAAAGCAACGCACAAATTTCATTGTGCAACAACTATATGCCGACTTGGATTACAAATGGTTACGCCTCTCCGTCGGAGCAAAAGAGCGCCCGATGGAATTGAAGCACCAAGCGCTGAGTAGCGGTAGTCAAACCTTCGGCATTAATGCGCGCCCCGTTCCAGAAATACGTTTAGAAATTCCTGAGTACGTAAGTTTGACGGGTAAGTCTAACCCTTGGCTCGCTATTAAAGGTCATTTCGGTTTCGGAATGCTTACGGACGGAAGTTGGCAAGACGCTTATGTGCCAGAAAGCGGACGTTGGGCAGATGGTGCACTGTTGCACACGAAGGCGGGATATATGCGTCTTGGAAATCCCGAGAAATTCCCCCTCATTCTGGAAGGAGGTTTAGAAATGGCCACACAGTTTGGCGGCACTATCTATAACCCCACGGGAAGAGCAGGACATTATGGCGAAAAACTCGAAATGGGGCAAGGTCCTAAGGATTTTATTGACGCCATTTTCGGACAGGGAAGCGACGCTACGGATGGTAATTTCCTGAATGCGCAAGGAAATACGTTGGGAAGTTGGCTGTTTTCGCTGACTTACCAAGCTAAGGATTGGAGTGTGCGTGCCTATTACGACCACTTCTTTGAAGACCACTCGATGATGTTTTTCCAATACGGATGGTTGGATGGTATGGTGGGCATAGAGTGCAAGTTCCCCAAGAACAAGTTTGTCAACACGTTGGTTTACGAATATGTGAAGACGGATTACCAAGCGGGTCCCGTTTATCACGACCACACGCCCGAGATTCCGGATCAAGTGAGCGGGCGTGACAATTATTACAACCACAATCTCTATGCGGGTTGGCAACATTGGGGACAGGCGATGGGCAATCCCTTGTTCACCTCTCCGCTTTACGCAAAGACGGGTGACTTAACCTTCTTGAGTAATCGCTTTGTGGCACACCACTTCGGCATCGAAGGCACTCCCGCAGACGGGTTAAACTATCGTTTGCTCCTTAGTTACGCCACGCATCTCGGAACCTACACAGACCCTTATTTGAAACGCAAATACATGACAAGCGGTCTGGCAGAATTGAACTACAATTTCAATCACTTCAAATGTTTGAGAAACAAGGGTTGGGAAGCAACAACTGCTGTCGCCTTTGACCAAGGAGAACAGATGGGAGACAACCTTGGATTTACGTTCTCCATAAAGAAAACGGGGTTATTGCTGAAGTAACACATTAAGATTCCACCATGAAACAGATTATAGGTCTCTTGATGCTCCTCATGATGGGGGCATATTCTTGTGACAAACTCCCCAAGAATGATGATTTGGACGGCATGTGGCATTTGCAAGAGATGACGCTCCTGAATGCTCATCCCGAACAGACGGAAAACTGCGCGGGAAACGGTATTTATTGGAACATCAACTTGGATTTGTTGCAGATTTACTCGAAGAAGCGAGTAATGTTTCACGATGAAACTTCGGGACAGGACGTTTATCATGCCTACTGTCGCTTTAAGCACACTGGCACCACGCTTAACGTCAATCAAATATATTTAAGTTTTGACGTTAGGGACAGTTTACTTACCGACCCTGCCACAACTCTGATGGAACCTTATGGCATTATGGGTTGTGCCGACGCATTTCACATCGAACACTTAGGAAGCAAGCGCATGATTCTCGTGTCTGACGACAAGCGCCTGGTGTTTCGGAAATTTTAGAACAGGGGGTAAGGTTTAAGGTTAACTATACGAGGTTGACCGTCAACTAAAACTACCACAGAGTCATTAACATGAAGGTTAGTTTAATCACGATAACATTCAATAGCGAACGCACCTTAGAAGACACGATTCAGAGCGTCGTTGCTCAGGATTACCCCAATATTGAGTATATCATTATTGATGGGAATAGCAAGGATGGCACAATGAAGATTGTGGAGAAATATCATTCGCAGATTTCTAAAGTAGTGAGTGAACCCGACCGTGGACTTTATGACGCCATGAATAAGGGGTGGATGCATGCCACGGGAGATATTGTGGGGTATTTAAATTCTGACGATTTCTTTGCTTGTAATGATGCCGTTTCGGCGATAGTAAAGGAGTTTCAAAAAGACCCTACGCTCGATGGAGTGCATGCAAATCTCTACTATGTGAATGCCGACAACACCCAAAAGATTGTGCGCTATTGGAGAACTACAGAATATAAACCTGGCGCCTTTCGGACTGGTTGGCATCCCGCACACCCCACCTTCTATGCCCGTCGCGAATGCTACGAACGTCTCGGAGGGTTTCGCCTCGACATGCCTCTCTCGGCTGACTTTGAATTAATGCTTCGCTTCATAGAAGTAAACAAACTCAAGACCAAGCATTTGGACAAAGTGTTAGTGAGAATGCGCGTTGGAGGAGCAACAAGCAGAAACATGATGAGCATTCTTCACGGCATCGTTCAGTGTCGCCATTCCTTCCGAGTAAATGGCATCAAAGAACCTTTTTATTACCCCGCACTTCGACTCTTTCCGAAATTGCGACAGTTCATTCGCCGGTAACAAATAAGAACATAAAAGCAATAGACCTTATAGCAAACACTTATTAAAGCAGAACATACTTTTTTCGTAAACATGAAATACAGAATTCTACTTCTTACAGCACTCCTCTTTGCCAGTATTTTTGCCACGGCGCAGAGCGTAATGACCGACGATCAGGTACTCAAGTACGTGATTGCTGAAACTCAGAAGGGTACGTCTCAACAGCAAATGGCGGCTGAATTAATAAAGAAGGGTGTTACCACTACACAGCTCCAGCGTGTGCGTCTTAAGGCAGAGAAATTGCGTAAGGAAGCAGAAAGTAGTGCGAAGAAACAAACCAAGAAAACGACTTCCACTTCTACAGAAGAGGACATTTTGGTTGACGCTGCACAATCGCGTGCTGAAGAATTGGGATTAAACCAAGACGATGAAATAGTTGACGGTGGCAGTCAAGACATTCTTGGGATTACAGAAGAAGAACAACGCCAAGTTTTTGGTCGCAATATCTTCAATTCTAAGAAACTCACCTTCCAGGCTCCTGCTAATTTAACAACACCTGCCAATTACGTGCTCGGCGCTGGCGACCAAGTGATGGTTAATATTTGGGGAAATAGTCAGCAGACTATTGAATCGCCCATTACTTCCGATGGTTATATTGTTGTTGAAGGCATTGGACCAATTAAGGTTGCGGGACTCACCGTTGACCGTGCAAAGGCGGTGCTTAGAAGTAAGTTAGGCGCATATTATAGTGGTTGTAGCATCGAACTTTCTTTGATGGAAGCGCGTAATGTTCAAGTACAGGTGATGGGTGAAGTAGAAGTTCCTGGCACCTATACCTTGAGCGCCCTCTCAACGGCCTTTAATGCCCTTTATATGGCAGGAGGTATCAGCAAGATTGGTTCGCTTCGCGACATTAAGGTATTCCGTGGCGGTAAGGTAGTCAGCGTTGTTGACGTTTACGATTATATTTTAAATGGTAAGGGTGCTGACAACGTCGGTTTGAAAGATAACGACATCATTATCGTGGGTGCCTACAACAATTTGGTGCAAATTAAGGGTAGTGTGAAGCGCCCCATGTGGTATGAAATGAAGCATGGCGAAACTGTTGCTGACTTGTTGCGCTATGCTGGAAACTTCTTGGGAAATGCCTACACCAAGAGTGTGCGTATTACTCGTAAGTCTGGAGTGGAGTATAGCGTGCACACCATTAACGAAGAACGCATGCCTACTTTCCAATTGGCAGACGAGGATCAGATTCTCGTTGACAGCATCCGCGCACGTTTTATGAATCGTGTGGAAGTGCGTGGCGCAGTTAAGTATCCTGGTCAGTTTGAATTGGGCGAGCAAATCAAGACAGTAGGCCAGTTGCTCCTTGCAGCTGAAGGCTTAAGCGAGGATGCTTATGAGGGCGTTGCGATTATGCACCGTGAAAATGCGGATTTAACCATCCGTATGCTCAACATTAATATACATGGCATCCTTAATGGCACAGCGGCAGACGTTGAACTAAAGAACAACGACGTCCTTTTCGTTCCCAGTAAATCGGATATGCTTGGCGAACGCATTATTGACGTGAAGGGTGAAGTGGTTTACCCAGGTATTTACCCCTATGCCGACAACACGAGCGTTCAAGACATCATCTTGCAAACGGGAGGTTTGACCGAGGCAGGTTCGTTAGCACGTATTGACGTCTTCCGTCGCATTCGTGACAATGCCTCTGAGCATGGTGGAACCACCAGTTCCGAAACCTTCACCTTCTCTCTCAATGAAGATTATTCTATTCGTCAAGACACCACCTTCTATCTCAAACCCTTTGACATCGTAGTGATTCGCAAAAGCCCCGCTTACGAAGAGCAACGCAATGTCTTCGTTCAGGGAGAAGTCAATTTTGAAGGACAATACACGATTAGTAATAAAAACTACCGACTCTCGGACTTGATTAAAGCTTGTGGTGGATTTACGGACCTTGCTTATATCAACGGCGCCCGCTTAACACGCCTTATGACCAAGGAAGAGATGGACCAACGCGACCAAGCTAACCTTAAGGCGCAGATTCAACTTTACGAAGACGGATTGAAGGAAGGTAAGGATTTGAACATGCAAATTGCCGATT